>CACXHG010000167.1 GCA_902767355.1 uncultured Bacteroidia bacterium | reverse complement strand
GGAAGGACCAGGTAGCAAACTGGTACGGGATGTTCCTGCACGAGAGCCAGTATCTGGAGCCGGTGATGCGCGACATAGAGGCCATGCTCTGTAGCAGCCAGCGCAATGTGAGCGGCACCGTGACCCTCAAGCTGCGCCCCTACGGCTTCGAGACGGTAGGCGTCGATTCCGACAACGACCTGCTCAAATCCAAGCTCGGCGAATACGGCGAAACCCAGAAGGGCTGGACGGCAGAAGATGCCAAAGGCTTCATAAAGGTCACCTCCACCCCGCTCAGAGTGTATTACGGCACACATAAAGACGAACTGATATGATAAAAGCCGCCATAGCCGGAGGCACCGGATACACCGCCGGCGAACTGCTCAGGATACTCGTGAACCACCCTGAGGTGGAAATCTGCTCGGTGATGAGCACCACCAGCGCAGGCCGCCCCGTGACCGATTCCCACCGCGACCTGCTGGGCGAGACTACCCTTGAGTTCAGCGACAGCCTGGGTGAGCCGGACGTGATATTCCTCTGCCTGGGCCACGGCCTGTCCAAGGAGTTCATAGACAGCCACGACATTCCCGCCGGCTGCAAGATAATCGACCTCGGCCAGGACTTCCGCAACGAGCCCGACTACAAGGGGCGCCACTTTGTCTATGGCCTCACCGACGTTTTCCTGCCACAGATCGAGGGCTGCGACTACCTGGCAAACCCCGGCTGCTTTGCCACCTGCATACAGCTGGGCCTGGCACCGGCGGCAGCGCTCAAGCTGACCGGCAGTGAGATCCATGTGACGGCCATCACCGGAGCCACCGGAGCCGGGCGCAAGCTGTCCGAGACCAGCCACTTCCCCTACCGCAACGACAACATCTCTGTCTATAAGCCCTTCACACACCAGCATCTGACAGAGATTTGCAACACCCTGGAGAAGCTGGGCGGCAGCCGTCCTACGGTGAATTTCGTGCCGATGCGGGGCGATTTCACCCGCGGCATCTTTGCCAGCATTTACTTTAGGTGCGACATGCCGGCAGAGGAGGCAAACGCCATATACAAAGAGTATTACAAGGAATCCCCCTTCGTCTTTGTGAGCGACGCCCCCATCAGCCTCAAGGAGGTCGTGAACACCAACAAGTGCCTGCTGCACATAGAAAGCCACAACGGCAGGCTTCACATCACAGCAATTATAGACAATCTGCTCAAGGGCGCCAGCGGCCAGGCCGTGGAGAACATGAACCTGATGTTCGGCCTGGAACGCACTACCGCCCTCAAGCTCAAGGCAAACGCTTTTTAAGATGGATCTTTTCAAGACATATAAACTATGGCCGATAGAGCCGGTCAAGGGGCTCGGCTGCAAAGTCTGGGACAAGGAAGGCATAGAATACCTTGACCTATACGGCGGGCACGCCGTGATAAGCGTGGGGCATTGCCACCCCAAGTATGTGGCCGCCCTGACCAGCCAGGCCGGCAGGCTCGGCTTCTATTCCAATGCGGTGGAGAACTCGCTGCAAGTGACCCTGGCAGATAAGCTTGGCCGGAGCTGCGGCTATCCCGACTACCAGCTGTTCCTGTGCAACAGCGGCGCCGAAGCCAACGAGAATGCCATGAAACTGGCCTCGTTCGCCACCGGCCGCAGCAAGATACTCGCCTGCAGCAAAGCCTTTCACGGCCGCACCAGCGGCGCTGTGGCAGTCACCGACAACCCCAAAATACAGTCGCCCTTCAACAAGACCGGCAATGTGGAATTCATTGCCCTGAACGATACCGAAGCTCTTGAGGCAAAGCTCTCCGCACGGGAGTTCGCAGCCGTCATCATCGAAGGCATCCAGGGCGTGGCCGGCATTTATGAGCCTTCGGCCGATTTTCTGCAAGCCGCCCGCACCGCCTGCGACGCCACCGGCACCCTGCTCATCATGGACGAAGTCCAGAGCGGCTACGGCCGCACCGGCCGCTTTTACGCCCATCAGCAGCACGGCATTAAGGCCGACATCATTTCTATGGCCAAGGGCATGGGCAACGGATTCCCTATCGGAGCCATCATCATAAGCCCTGCCATAGAAGCCAGCTACGGGATGCTGGGCACAACTTTCGGGGGCAACCATCTCGCATGTGCGGCAGCCATCGCCGTACTGGACATTATGAAAGAGGAAGCCCTGATGGACAACGCCGCCAAGCTCGGCGATTACCTGATGCGTAAGCTGCAAGGCAACAAGGCCGTCAAAGACCTTCGCGGCCGCGGCCTTATGATTGGCATCGAGCTGAATCCCGGCTTTGAGACGCTCCGCGACAGGCTGCTTTTCGAAAAGCACATCTTCACTGGCGGAGCCGGTGCCAATGTCATCAGGCTTCTCCCGCCACTCTGTATCACAGAGGCACAGGCCGACATATTCCTGGAAGCATTCAACGATTTAACCGCATAGGAAATGAGAAACTTTACCACAGTCAACGACATAGGCCCGCTGGCCGAGGCCCTCGAAAAGGCCAGATATGTAAAACAGAACCCCTTCGCAGACCAGGCGCTGGGCCACAACAAGACCCTGCTGATGGTGTTTTTCAACTCCAGCCTGCGCACCCGCCTGAGCACCCAGAAGGCCGGCCTCAACCTGGGCATGAACGTGATTGTGCTGGACATAAACCAGGGTGCCTGGAAGCTCGAGACAGAGCGCGGCGTGATCATGGACGGCGACAAGAGCGAGCACATTCTGGAAGCCATCCCCGTGATGGGGAGCTACTGCGACGTGATAGGTGTGCGCAGCTTCGCCCGCTTCGAGAGCAAGGCCGACGACTATAACGAGGTGATCCTCAACCAGTTCATCAAGTATTCCGGCCGCCCCGTGTTCAGCATGGAGGCCGCCACCCGCCACCCGCTGCAGTCTTTTGCAGACCTTATCACCATAGAGGAATACAAAAAGACATCGCGGCCGAAGGTGGTCATGACCTGGGCACCCCACCCCAAGGCGCTTCCGCAGGCCGTGCCCAACTCCTTTGCCGAGTGGATGAACGCCGCCGACTGCGACTTTGTGATAACCCATCCGGAGGGCTACGAGCTTGATCCGAAATTCGTGGGCGGCGCCCGCGTGGAATACGACCAGGACAAGGCCCTGGAAGGCGCCGACTTCGTCTATGCAAAGAACTGGGCCGCCTACGCAGACCCCAACTACGGCAAGGTGATAAACACCGACCGCAGCTGGACCGTCACCGCCGAAAAGATGGCCCTGACCAACAACGCATACTTCATGCACTGCCTGCCGGTAAGGCGCAACATGATTGTGAGCGACGATGTGATAGAATCCCCCCGGTCGCTGGTAATACCCGAAGCCGCCAACCGCGTGGTATCGGCCCAGACCGTACTTAAAGAAATCCTGCTCTCGCTCTGATGGAAAGCCTCAAAGTCATAAAGATAGGCGGCAACGTGATAGACAATCCCCAGGCTCTGGAGAGCTTTCTGGAGGATTTTGCCGCGCTGCCTGGCAAGAAAATCCTGGTGCACGGCGGCGGCGCCATTGCCAGCAAGATGCTTAAAAGCATGGGCATAGAGCCCCGGATGATAGACGGCCGCCGGGTCACCGACGCCGCTACTCTGGACGTTGTTACAGCAGTATATGCCGGGCTTATCAACAAAAACATCGTAGCAGGGCTTCAGAAAAACGGCTGCAACGCCGCTGGCCTGTCCGGCGCCGACTGCAACGCCATCACCAGCCGGATGCGGCCCAAAGAGCCTGTGGACTACGGCTTTGTGGGCGACATCGAGAGCATCAATTCGCCGGCCTTTGATATGTTCCTTTCTAACGGAATCACGCCCGTGTTGTGCGCCATAAACCACGACGGCCACGGCACCCTGCTCAACACCAATGCCGACACCATAGCCTCCGGCATAGCCAAGGCCATGGCCGGCATGTACGACGTGAGCCTCGTGCTCTGCTTTGAAAAAGAAGGCGTGCTCTACGACAAAGACGACGACAGCTCGGCGATACCACTGATAGACAAGGCATTGTTTGAAAAGCTCAAGGGCGAAGGCCGCATCGTGGCCGGCATGCTCCCGAAACTCAAAAACGCTTTCGAAGCCATCGACTCCGGCGTCGGCAGCGTGGTCATAAAGAACTCCGCCAAGCTGCTGGAAGAAAGCGGCACCACAATCAGATAGGCCATGGAACTCTACAGCGAACTCGCCATAGAACTGCTCAAGGCGCTAATCCCCATCCGCTCGTATTCCTTCGAAGAAGCGGCCAGGGCCGACTTTCTCTGCGCCTGGCTGAAGGGCCAGGGGGTGGAGGCCCAGCGCATCGGCAACAACATCTGGGCCAAGGAAATCTTTGACTCTCAGGCCCCCACGCTGATGCTCTGCGCCCATATAGACACCGTGCAGGCTGCCGAGTCATACAGCTTTGACCCGATTGATCCGCCTATGGACGACGAGCGCATACTGGGCCTCGGCAGCAACGACGACGGCGGCAGCGTGGTGAGCATGATTGCCGCTTTCCTGTATTTCAAGGAGCGCGGACACTGCCCGGTGAATCTGCTGCTGCTGTTAAGCTGCGAAGAAGAGCGCTCGGGCCCCGGCGGCACGCGCTCCCTGGGCGAGTTTATCAGTGCCAACGCCGACTTTGCAATCGTGGGCGAACCCACCCGCATGAGGGCCACCATAGCCGAGAGCGGACTGCTGGTGATTGACGGGTGCGCCCATGGAAAAAGCGCCCACGCGGCCCGTGCCGGCGAAGGCGTCAACGCCATCTACAAGGCCATCGAAGACATACAGAAGCTTAAGGCCTACCGCTTTGAGAGAATATCCCCCACGCTCGGAGAGGTCAAGCTGTCCGTCACGCAGATAAATGCCGGCACTGCGCACAACGTGATTCCCGACAGCTGCACATTTGTGGTGGACATCCGCCCGAACGAATGCTACAGCAATGCCGAAATACTGGAAATGCTGCAGAAAGAAGTGGGCAGCAGCCTGGCGGCGCGCAACCTGACCAACCGCTCCAGCGCCACCCCGCTCTCTTCGCCGCTGTACAAGACAGCCCGGAAGCTGGGCATGGAGATGATCACCTCCCCCACTTCTTCCGACTGGATGCGGCTGCCCATAGAGGCCATAAAGATAGGCCCGGGCGATTCCCTGCGCTCGCACAAGGCCGACGAATTTATCTTCAAGAGCGAAATATGCGAGGGTATCGACATTTATATTAACTTTATCGACAACATACAATTCTAAACATACCATGCAAACTCTCTGGAATAAAGGCGTAGAGGCCGCCCAGGCCGTAGAAGACTTTACCGTGGGCGACGACCGCCGGCTGGACATGCGGCTGGCCAAATACGACGTTCAGGGCTCCAAGGCGCACATTGCCATGCTCGCCGAGGTGGGCCTGCTGCCCAAAGACGAAGAGCAGCTGCTGCAGAAGGAGCTGGACAAGATACTGGGGCAGATAGAGCAGGGAGAGTTTGTGCTGGAAGACATCGCAGAGGACATCCACTCCCAGGTAGAGATCTGCTTGACCCGCTCCCTGGGCGACCTGGGCAAGAAAATCCACTCCGGCCGCAGCCGCAACGACCAGGTGCTGGTGGACCTCAAGCTGTATATGCGCGCCGAGCTGGAAACCATACGGGACATGGTCCTGCAGCTGTTCGGCATCCTGCAGGCTTTGAGCGAAAAGCACAAGGATGTCATCCTGCCGGGCTACACCCACGGCCAGATTGCCATGCCCTCGTCTTTCGGGCTATGGTTCGGGGCTTATGCCGAAGCGCTGTGCGACGACATGTATATGCTGGGCGCGGCCTATAAGATAGTGAACCAGAACCCTCTGGGCAGCGCCGCCGGCTATGGCAGCTCCTTCCCCCTGGACCGCGAAAAAACCACCCGGCTGCTGGGCTTTGAAGACCTCAACTACAACAGCGTGGCGGCCCAGATGAGCCGCGGCAAGAGCGAGCGCGCAGTGGCCGCCGCCCTCGGAGCGCTGGCCGCGACCCTGAACAAATTTGCCAGCGACTGCTGCATGTACATGGGCAGCAACTTCAAGTTCATATCCTTCCCGGATTCGCTCACGACCGGCAGCAGCATCATGCCGCACAAGAAAAACCCGGACGTGTGGGAGGTCATGAGGGCCAAGACCAACCGCATAATGGGCACCGAGGCGGTCATCTCCCAGATGACGGCCAACCTGCCCCACGGCTATCACCGGGACTTCCAGCTGCTCAAGGATACCCTCTTCCCCGCCATAGATTCTGTCAGGGAGTGCATCGCTATGTGCCTCTATATGCTGGAAAACATCAGTGTCAACAAAGATATCCTGGCGGGCAGCAAACTCTACGACGACATGTTCACCGTAGAAGAAGTCAACCGCATGGTTGTCCAGGGGGTTCCGTTCCGCGACGCCTACCGCCAGATTGGCATAGCTGTCAAAGAGGGCCGCTTCGCCTATACCGGAGCCAAGAGCGTAGAGGGGCTGCACCACACCCACGCCGGCAGCATAGGCAATCTGTGCACAGAGCAGATTAAAGATAAGATGAGCAGAGCAGCTCGCTGGTAGCCGTATCCCAGATTTCGGTCTGATTTATAGCAAAATTGCCGTCCTGCGCCAGCGAGATGGCAATTTTGTATTTTTTCTTCCAGGCGCTGACCTTGCTGGAGAAAAGACCCTTGCTCAGATAGGCGTGCAGCACGGGGTTTACCACGATGCGCAGCTTGCGCGCCTTGCTGTCTTCCAGCACGGAGGCCAGCTTGCCTTCCAGAGCATCGTCCAGCAGCACCGTGGGACCGATTTTGCCGGTACCCTTGCACACAGGGCAGACTTCCTGTGTCTCCAGCTCGGTGGCGGGGCGCACCCTCTGGCGGGTGATCTGCATCAGGCCGAACTTGGTCAGAGGCAGCACCGTGTGGCGGGCGCGGTCGTCTTCCATCAGGCTCTGCATGTGCTTGTAGAGCTGGTTGCGGTGCTCGGCGTCGTCCATGTCTATGAAATCGACTATCACGATGCCGCCCATATCGCGCAGGCGCAGCTGTCGCGCAATCTCTTCGGCGGCATACATGTTCACCTCCAGGGCACTCTCTTCCTGGGCGTCGGTCTTGATGCGGGTGCCGCTGTTGACGTCTATCACGTGCATCGCCTCGGTGTGGTCTATCACCAGATAGGCCCCACGGCGCAGCGACACCACCCTGCCGAAGGAGCCCTTGATCTGGCGGGTAATGTCAAAGTGGTCGAAGATATTCTGCGCGCCGTTATATTGGTGCACTATCTTCTCCTGACCCGGGGAAATCATTGCGACATAGCTGCACACCTCGTCGAAGGTGGCCTTGTCGTTTACATAGATATTGGTGAAGTCATCGTTCAGAAGGTCGCGGATGAGGGTCGTCACGCGGCTGTTCTCGCGGAAGAGCAGTTGGACTTCCTTGGACTTTGCCAACTGCTTCCAGCAACTCTCCCACTTGCGTATCAAGCCCTTGAGCTCCGCATCCAGGATGGCGGCCCGCTTGCCTTCGGCGGCGGTGCGGATAATGGCGCCGTAGTTCTTGGGCAGGATGCTGTAGATCAGGCGGCTAAGGCGTGCCTTCTCTTCTTTGGAAGATATCTTCTGGGAGATGCTCACCTTTTCTGAGAACGGCATCAGCACTATGTTGCGGCCGGCGATGGAAATCTCGCCGGTCAGACGCGACCCTTTTGTGGAGATAGGCTCCTTGACTATCTGCACCATCACCGGCTGGCCCACGTGCAGGTGGTCGCCGATGTGCCCCTCCTTCTCGAGAGGGTCGGCAATCGCGACCTTTTCGAAAAAGGCGGTGTAGTTTTTGGAAATGTTGATCTGCTTTACAAAAAAGTCGAAGCTCTTGAAGTTGACGCCGAGGTCCAGATAATGGATAAAAGCCTCCTTCTCGTCTCCGATATCCACGAAGGCGGCATTGAGCGAAGGAAGAAGTTTTTTGACCTTGCCGAGATAGACGTCGCCGACAGAGAACTGGGCCTGGGCGTCGGACTCGCGGTCATACTCGATGAGCCTGCCACCCTCTGTCAGGGCCAGTTCGGCAGAACCCTTCGATATGTTGATAATAAGGTTTTTATCCATAGTAAAAAGGCTGGCCGATCGGGCCAGCCTTAAACTTCGTCAGAAAAGATTATTTCTTCTTATGTCTGTTCTTGCGCAAACGTTTCTTACGTTTGTGCGTAGACATTTTATGTCTTTTTCTCTTTTTACCGCTAGGCATAATTCGTGTATTTTAAGGTTTTTATTTCAGTTTCTTGACCTGCTCCACGAAAGTCTTCGCCGGCTTGAAAGAAGGAATCTTGTGAGCGGGGATAGTAATAGTCACGTTCTTGGAGATGTTGCGGGCTGCCTTCTCTGCGCGCTGCTTAACTACGAAGCTGCCGAAACCACGGAGATAAACGTTATTACCCTTTGCAAGAGACTCCTTCACGCTGTCCATGAAAGATTCAACTACCTGGAGGACCATTACTTTCTCAAGTCCTGTCTGTTTAGCGATTTCGCTTACGATGTCTGCTTTAGTCATAACTGTATTAATTATATATTTCTGATAGACAATTGATTTTTGCCCCTCAGGGGACAAACGGACTGCAAAAATAGACTTATTTTTTTATTTATCAAACAGATATCGTAAAATTTTTATTTTTTTACTTTGGCACAATGATTGACCTATATACCCTACCGCAGTATTTACTGACAAATTGACATACCCACAACACTATACTTAATAGATGAAAGATCCGTTTTATTTTGCAGGAGAAGAATCCGGCATGAACATCATACCGGTGATGAACATAGACCCCGGCTACAAACTGCAGGACGAGCAGCTGCCCGACGTGCTGCCGCTGCTGCCGCTGCGCAACGCCGTGCTGTTTCCGGACACAGTGATTCCCATCCCTGTCCGCAGGGAAAAATCCATACAATTGCTCAACGAGGCCTACAAGTCCAACAAACTTATCGGCGCCGTGACGCAGAAGGATGCCAAAACCGAGGACCCGGGCCGCGAAGACCTGTTCCCCATCGGCACCATGGGCAGGATCGTCAAGATCATCGACCTGCCAAATGTTCCGGTGACTGCCATCATACAGGGCGTCCGCCGTTTCGAGATAAAATCAGTTGACATCACCGAACCCTATCTGATGGCGTCGGTGGGCTATCTGCCGGAAGACATGTCATCCGTGTCAGATCCCGACATGAACACCGTGGTGGACGGCATCAAGAGCGCCGCCCTGCGCATCATAAAGCTTTCGCACAATGTGTCCCAGGAAGCCGGCTATGCCATCCGCGACATAGAAGACAACGCCTTCCTGGTCAATTTCGTGGCCACTACCATAGAGGTGGAGAACCCGCTGGAGAAGGTGCCCCTGCTGGAAGAAGCCGGCATAAAGAAGCGCGCCATCCTGCTTCTGGCCCTGCTGGACAAGCAGATAGAAATTCTCAAGATACGCGAGGACATCCAGAAGAAGGTCAAGGTGGAGATGGACCAGCAGCAGCGGGAATACTATCTGAACAACCAGCTCAAGACCATCCAGGAAGAGCTTGGCATGGGCGCTGCCGACGAAGACATAGAGCAGCTGCGCAAGATTGCCGAGGGCAAGAACTGGCCGGAATATGTGGCCGAGACCTTCGAAAAAGAAATCAAGAAGCTGGAGAAGACCAACCCCAGCTCTCCCGACTATAACGTCATCTACAGCTATCTGCAGTTCATGACGGAGCTTCCCTGGAGCGAAGCCACCGAGGACAACCTGGACCTCAAGCACGCCCAGCAGGTACTGGACCACGACCACTACGGCCTGGAGAAGGTCAAAGAGAGGATTATCGAGTACCTGGCAGTGCTCAAGCTCAAGGGCGACATGAAATCCCCCATACTCTGCCTCTACGGCCCTCCCGGCGTCGGCAAGACTTCGCTCGGCAAATCCATAGCCAAGGCCCTGGGGCGCGAATATGGCCGCATCTCCCTGGGCGGCCTGCACGACGAGAGCGAGATACGCGGACACCGCCGCACCTACGTGGGGGCGATGGCCGGCCGCATCATACAGACCATCAAGAAAACCGGCAAGGTCAATCCGGTCATCGTGCTGGACGAGATAGACAAGGTCTCCGCAGACTTTCACGGCGACCCCGCCAGCGCCCTGCTGGAAGTGCTCGACCCCGAGCAGAACACCGCTTTCCACGACAACTACCTGGACCTGGACTACGACCTGAGCAAGGTGCTCTTCATCACCACGGCCAACAACGTCGAGAGCATACATCCCGCCCTGCGCGACCGTATGGAGATGATAAATGTCTCGGGCTATCTGGCCGAGGAAAAGGTGTCCATCGCCAAGGATTACCTGCTGCCCAAGCAGCTGGAGCTGCACGGCCTGAGCGCCAAGGACCTCAAGCTGACCAAGGCCGCCTTCGAGGAAATAATCGAGAACTACACCCGCGAATCCGGCGTGCGCGGCCTGGACAAGCAGATTGCCAAGCTGTGCCGCATCACCGCCAAGAAAATCGCCCTGGGCGAAGATCATGAGCTCACCCTCAAGCCGGAGCAGGTGCGCCAATATCTGGGCCGTCCGACCAACCACCACGACATGCAGAAGGGCAACGAGATGCCCGGCGTGGTCACCGGTCTGGCCTGGACCGAGATGGGCGGCGAGATACTCTTTATCGAGTGCAGCACCAGCGAAGGCCAGGGGCACCTGTCCACCACCGGCAATCTGGGCGACGTGATGAAGGAATCCGCAACCATCGCCTTCCAATATCTCAAGGCCAACGCCGCCATCATCGGCGTCGATCCCAAGGTGTTCAAGGAGAAGGACTTCCACATCCACGTGCCGGAGGGAGCCATTCCCAAGGACGGCCCCTCCGCCGGCATCACCATGGTCACCGCCATCGCCTCCGCCCTCAAGGGACAGAGCATCAAGAAGGGAATAGCCATGACCGGCGAGACCACACTGCGCGGCAAGGTACTGCCCGTGGGCGGCATCAAGGAAAAGATTCTCGCGGCCAAGCGTGCGGGCATCCACACCATAGTGATTTCCGAAGAGAACCGCCGCGACATTGAGGATATAAAAGAGATTTACATCAAGGGTTTGACGTTTAAATATGTTGCCAGAGTCGACGAAGTTCTTAAATTTGTATTCGAATAGAACTATTCCGGCAGCACGATGAATGTCATAATAGAGCCTTCCTGGAAGGAGGTATTGCAAAGCGAGTTTGACAAAGAATACTTTGGCAGGCTCGCTGCTGCTTTGCACAGGGAAAAGGATATGGGAGTGACCATTTATCCTCCCGGCAGGCTGATTTTCAACGCTTTCAGCCTCACTCCCTTCAATGCCGTAAAGGTCGTGATTCTGGGGCAGGACCCCTATCACAACCCCGGCCAGGCAGAAGGCCTGTCGTTTTCGGTGCCGCACGGGGTGCCGCTTCCGCCGTCGCTCAAGAACATCTACAAAGAGATCCACGACGACCTCGGGCTGGACATGTCGCGTAAGGACGGTTCGCTGGAAGGCTGGGCCCGCCAGGGGGTGTTCCTGCTGAACGCCATCCTCACGGTGCGCGCCGGCGCCGCCGCCTCCCACAGCCGGCTGGGCTGGCAGGAGTTCACCGACGCCGTGATTAAGACCATCAGCGACCGCCGCGACGGCGTGGTGTTCCTGCTCTGGGGCAATTTTGCCCGCAGCAAGAAGGCTCTGATAGACACCAGCCGGCACCTGGTGCTGGAAGCGGCCCACCCTTCGCCCCTGGCAGGCGGGGCGTTCTTCGGCTGCCGGCACTTTTCCATGACAAACAACTATCTGTCTAACAATAATCTCCAGCCTATCGACTGGAGCAAATAGCACACTATGAAAATTGCAGTATTCCCCGGGTCGTTCGACCCCTTCACCCTGGGCCATCTCGAGGTCCTCAAATCGGCGCTCAAAATTTTTGACAAGGTCATCGTGGCCATAGGCAACAATGCCTCCAAGGGCGGCTTTTTCCCGGTCGAACTCAAAGTCCAGATTGCGCAGGACGCCGTGGCCGGCATGCCTAACGTGGAGGTCTGCTCTTTCAGCGGCCTCACCGTGGATTTCTGCGTAGAGAAGGGAGCCAAGTTTATCGTGCGCGGCATGCGCACCACCACCGACTTCGAGCTGGAGCGGGCCATCTCGCAGGCCAACAAGCGCATGCGCCCGTCCATACTGACCGTTTTCATCCCTTCCAGCCACGAGTATTCGTTCATATCCTCTACCGTGGTGCGCGACGTGCTGGTCAACGGCGGCAAGGCCACCGACTTCATACCCAAGAACGTGGATATCAACAAATATCTGGCGCTGATCCAGAAATAATATGCTCCGAAGGGTACTCACGGCGATCGTACTGCTCGCCTGCACCCTTTGCTTGAGGGCGCAGGAAGCTGCGAATGTGTACGACTCGCTGCGCAGCTGGCTGCAGGCCGTGAGCACCATGCCGGTGGACTCCATCAACGCCCGTTGCGACGCGCTGATAGCCGCTGCGCCGGACGACGAGGTGCGCGCCAAGATAGCCGGCGTCGCCTTCGACTATTTCATGCAGTCGCCCGTTATGGGCGTCGAGGGCGTATCGGTCTATATTGCAGACAATTATTTCTTGAACAAACGCCTGCGCTGGCCGTCGGAAGAAAGCTTTCCGAACGTGTATGCCTTTGCCGAATTCAACCGGCTCTCGCTGCTGGGCATGCAGGCCCAGCCACTGACTCTGGAAAGCCTCGAAGGCGACATGGTGGATGTGCGGCAGGCGACCGGCGGCGCCAAGATCCTGTATTTCTACGAGGACAAGTGCGCCACCTGCGCCCGCCAGACACCGCTGCTGGCGGCGCTGCTGAAGGAGTACTGCGGCACCACCCCGCTGTCGCTGTATGCGGTTTATACCCAGGGCGACCGCTCCGCCTGGGCCAAGTACGCCTTCGCCAATTTCCACGGCATAGACAACCCCAAAGTCGTGGTCCACAATCTGTGGGATCCTCAGGGGGCATCGGAGTTCCACAAGAAGTATTCCGTGCTCAGCACCCCTTCCCTGCTGCTGCTGGATGCCGACAACCGCATCGTGGGGCGCAAGCTGGACGTGGAGGCGCTCTCGCAGCTGCTGGAGCAGAAGGAGTCGTTCACAGCCTCGCTGTATTCCCTTATGGACGACATCAGGGACAACATGGGGCTGGACACCCTGGCCATGGCCGATGTGTGCAAGTCGTTCGACGAGCGGCTCGCCGGCGACGCCCCGCTCTACCGCGAGACTTTTCTCGGGATCTACAATTACCTGCGCGGCCAGGGAGATTACGAGGCGCTTCTGAGCGCCGCTTTCGTGGCAGAGAATTATATCCTTGCCCGGCCGGACATCTGGTCTAAAGAGCTTTACGCCCAGACCGCCGAGGCGCTGCGGCTTTTCCGCCTGAATCCTGTCGGGAGCAAGGCCGCCGACGTCACCCTCAAAACCCGCCACGGGCGCTCCAGGAGCCTGCTCGGCTATTCTGGCAAAAAATATGCAGTGTTGTTTTTCCATCTGGTCTCCTGCGGCGACTGTGCCGCCTGGCGCGAGCAGCTTCTGAATATGAAGAAGTTGCTAAAGAAAAGCGGGGCAAAGGTAACTGCCGTGTATGTGGGGCCGGACAGGGACGAGTGGGTCAAAAGCCCCCGCGGCGCAGGCTGCTTCTGGCGCGAGCTTGCAGCCGAGTGGCCAAGCAGCGAGCTGTATGACAAATACGATGTCGGCACCGTCCCCAGGATTTACCTGCTGGACGCCTCGGGAACAGTTCTCGCAAAGGACATAGACCCCGGGACCCTGGCCAAATTGCTGGAGCAATGAACAAAGAAAGCAAAGAACTCAGCTACGCGCAGCTCTTCAGGGAGTTTGCATCCAAGCAGCTGGACAAGAAATACGGCAGCCGCAATGTCCGTCGAGGGGCCGCCTGCCAGGAGTTTGTCAAATATCAGATAGACCTCGCCGCAGAGTCCATCCCCGCAGAAGGCGACAGGATTCTCGTCTGGGAAGGGGCCGGGTCCGTCACCCGCCTGGCGGCCGTGGAGCTTTCCGCTTCCGGCGCCGATACCTTCACCGTCAAGCTTCTGGGCGACTACTGCCAGAAGATTCTCTGGGGCGACATCGCGGCCTGCACTCACCGCCTGCCGGCCGCCCTGTGCATAGGGGCGCGCGAGGCCTGCAGCACCATCGCCCGCGAGAATGTAGAGGACTGGGTCGATGCCTATGCCGCCGCCGGCCTTGCCGGAGGGCACTCCATCATCACCACCGACGCCCTCACCCAGCAACTTAAAGTCCCCGCCAGCTGCAAAATGGTCCTCGAAGGCTACTTCCAGAAGAGCGAGTGCACCTCGCCGTCTCCCACCCTTACCTTCCACATAAGCTGCATCACCGGCCAGCTGTAGAGCGTCCGTGGCGGAGCAGCCACAGTCCCTCGTGTCATCGCGAGCGGGCGCATTGCTTAATCGTCCTCACCAACTGGACCGGGCAGAAACGGCCGGAGCTTGAAGAGGGGATACACATCGCCATCAGGCGCTAGCGCAGGGCGTGCGCGCGGGCTTGCAGAATAGCCAGCCCAGAGCGGTGGGGTTTGGGGCAGAGTCCCAGTATCATATGGGAGAAAAGGCGGATGAGCGGATAGCGCAGCAACTCTTCAAGCAAAGGCTTCTGCCCGGCGTCTACGCTCGCAAATGACGTGTTTTCGGAATCAGGCAGGTCGTATTCGTAATTGTCGTGCGTTATTGAAAACGCTACCCTATTTCTGGAAAAAGTATTTCCGTTTCGTTCGTCACATTTGAGATTATTCCTCGTTTGAGGGCTGTGCCGGTGCATATATTTGCAACCGACATAAATGATGGCTCATTGCCTACACCTGAAGAATAATAGTAGTGCAAAACAAAGGGAGCCGGACAAGCCGACCCCCATTGGGAAGGCACCCGAATCCTCCCTTTATAATCAGTAATGATTAAACTATTCATTATTCGGATAGTGGTTATTATCATTAAGAAATAGCCCATATCCGTGGGGCTGTCAAATTTTTGCCAACGGCAGCCCCTTTCGGGTGTTTATGCAAAGGTAGCAATCATTGTCGGGATTGCAAATAATTATGGAGATGTCTCGACTGCGCTCGCTCGACATGACACAGGGGTTACACTCGTTCGGGATGGCACAAGGGTTGCGGTGGATACAGAGCTATTCTTAACGCTGGGCGCTTAACCACTGCCCCACCCCTTGAGCGCTGGCGTGCATCAACCTATGAATCAGGATTATATAAAAAGTGCTCACCACCGAAACAGGGGTAAGCACTTTTCGTAAAAGCTTATTTATCAGCCACTTCTATCCCAGCCGGGCAGAGGACCCCCTTATTCACTGCACTGCTGCCGCTGGTCTTAAGACATCAGGACCTATAGTAGGGTTCCAGGCTGAAAAACGACAAGGTTACCGGAATACGCTCATCTCCTATTTGCACACATATCCCTATGGTAATATCCAGACAGGAATCCAGAGGAAGAGGATCCCCCTTGTCAAGAAAGACGCGAATGCCATAGCTGGCCTTTTCACCTTTCTTCAAGGGCGCTCTATCCTCTGCGCACCCATCAAAGCCCTCCCGTGAATAACGATCCAATATTCGACCGGAAGTAATATCTTCCACGATAATAGGCGGAATATCAGAAGGCCTGTCGCCTTTGAACCATAAGGTCAGTAAATCAATATCTGATGATGTATTATTTGTGAGCGTATATTCCAGATAATAACAGTACGGCAACCCATTGAGGAGTTGGCAATGATTTACTTGCAAATCAAGACCATCCAAAGAAGATTTAACTATTGATTTGGAATGGTCCTCCGGCTGTCTCCTTTCAAAGGGGCATGAAAACTCTCTAATTAAATCATATTCAAAACTCGAATCCAAAGTTTCGGTTGTCAATACCTCTTGATACAGATACCATTTATCCAAAACCTTCTCTGGATACACATCATAAATGATTCTCTTATTACCAGAATAGTTATACTGCCTTACCCCACGGAGAACGATATCACCGTCTACCGTAGAATACATCTTCCGGGAAATAAGCAATCCATCCGGATTATACACATATTCCCATCGCTCTTGCAGCCCTTCGCCATAAGACACAGTTTTGCTACTTAGCTGCGTCCTGTCCTTATTCGTATAAATGTATGTAAAAATGGTATCGGTTACCTGTGGCATTACATCCGGAAAGCCATATTTTATACAGTGGGCATTGCATGTCGTCTGATTATCTTGATCCCGATATGTATACAAAGTCTCACCCGAAAGAGTGCTACCGTCCCCAGAATAGTCCCCGATATAAGCCAAACGATCTCCCTTCCACTCATACTTTGTCCAGCTGTCAACATACCCATATACATCATTCCTCACAATTTCTTCAGCGAGATAATGCATAGCCTTATCATAATAAGTTTGCTCAACGCTATACTTATTCCCCCATTTGTCTGAAGATTTGATTATCTTGCTTTTGTTCCCATATTCTACACTCATACCATCTCGCCACTCCCCGTCGCAATACAAATCCGACGAAACCAACTGCCCCTTATTGTTGTACGAATAGTTCGTCACATCTGTCCAGCCAGAGGGAATACCTTGGCGGTAGAAAGTGTTTTTCGCTTCTCTACTGAGCACTTGTGCCTTATCGTAATAATTCTTGGCCGATTCCGTGGCGTCTCCAGGATTATGCCACTGCTCACAAGATGCAAAAAAAGCGACAGCACATAAAAATATCAGAGAATTGATAAACTTCATTTGCGAATCATTTTACAAACGGAACTCATCAAAATACCAAACATCACCCGGATTACATTCGCCATCACCTGGAGTAAGTTCGAAACAAGTCACATAATGGGCATATTCCGATCCCTTCCCCTTAAAGTCGAACACAATATCCTCCCAACTGTTTTCCATAGTGGTTTTGCACCTGCCAATGTTTACAACAACCAGATCATTCTTATCGTCACTGAAAATTCTAGGTTGATAAAGTTTAACACATAGAACAGCACCCTTTCGTGGGGAAAGAACTTTCATAATAATCTTGCCCGAAGATTCATTATGTCCAAAGGACGTCCAAAAGACTTGCGCCCGAATGCTTCCCGACGAATCTTCGTTTTCTGTGACTTTCAGACAGTGCAGCGTCAAGTTTGCTCCTAGCCTGCGCGGGTTATCTACAACTTCATTCGCCAGATTTTGCGAGAAAGTAAAATAATAATGATCAATATATGCCATTGACTCATAATCACATCTTATAGAAGTACCTTCGAACGAAGGTTCCACATAAGAGAATTCCTCTTCTGTAACAGGCCTCTTCAGCGGATTATCCTCTTCCGAGAGCCTGGTACAGGAAAGGCAGAAAAGAATCAATAATACTGCGCAGGTTCGTTTCATATATACACTACCAGATATGCACGCGCTCGCTTTCGGGGCGGTACATGGGGTCGCCCTCTTTGATGTCGAAGGCGTCGAAGAAGCTCTGGAAGTTACGCAGGGATACGTTCACGCGGTTCTCCGCCAGGGAGTGAGGGTCCATGTTGGTCAGGCGGGCCTTCTCCTGGTCGGTGATGTTCTGAGCCCAGATCTTGCCGTAGGACAGGTAGAAGCGCTGCTCGGGGGTGAAGCCGTCTATCAGGCCCTGGGGATGCTCCCTGAGGACATTCTGCAGGGCGGAGAATGCGATGGACAGTCCGCCGTGGTCGCCGATGTTCTCGCCCAGGGTGTAGCGGCCGTTGGCCTTCACGCCGGGGAGGACCTCAACGGCGTCGAACTGAGCCACGAGGGCGTCGCCCTTGGCGTCGAACTTGGCCTTGTCCTCGGCAGTCCACCAGTTGGCCATATTGCCGTTTGCATCGAACATAGAGCCCTGGTCGTCGAAGCCATGGGACATCTCGTGACCGATGACTACACCGATACCGCCGTAGTTGACGGCAGCGTCAGCTTCGGGGTCGAAGAACGGCTTCTGCAGTATGCCTGCGGGGAAGCAGATCTCGTTGGTGGTGGGGTTGTAGTAGGCATTGACGGTCTGGGGAGTCATGCCCCACTCTGTCTTGTCGGTAGGTTTGCCGAGCTTGGAAAGATTGTCTTTGAGATACCATACGCTGGCATTCTTGAGATTCTCGTAGTAGGTCAGCTCGGGATCTATATTCAGGGTCGAATAGTCTTTCCACTTGTCGGGATAGCCAATCTTGACGGTGAAGGCGGCGAGTTTTTCGTGGGCACGGGCCTTTGTAGAATCGCTCATCCAGTCCAGCTGGTCGATGTGCTGGCCGAGGGCGGTCTTAAGATTCTCTACCAGTTCCACCATCATCTTCTTGGAAGACTCGGGGAAATAGCGCTCTACATACATTTTGCCCACAGCCTCGCCAAGCAGGCCGTTGGGCACTGCCATTGCACGTTTCCAGCGGGGTTTCTGTTCTTGTGCGCCGGCCATCTGATGGCTGAAGAACTCCCAGCTGGCGGTGTAGAAATCGTCGCTCAGGGCGCTGCAAGAGCCGCTAACCAGGTGAGCCAGGGCGTAAGCCTTGAGAGTCTCCAGGTCTGCGGTTTCTACATAGGCATTGAACTTCTCGAAGAAAGAAGGCTGCTGCACGATGACCTTTTCCTGCGCGGGGATGCCCAGCACCTCGCATTCTGCGGCAAAGCCGATGGCGGGATAGGCGGCGAAGATCTGCTCCGAAGACATGGGGTTGTAGATGGCCGTCATGTCGCGGTTCTGCTCGCGGGTCCAGGAATACTCTGCAATGTGGTTCTCGACCTCGAGGGTCTTGTCTGCGATCTGCTCTGCATTCTCTACCGAGCACAGATTGAGTATCTTGACCAGGAAGTTGCGATAGCCTTCCTTGAGGGCTGCATTCTCTTCTTTAAGGTAGTAGTCGCGGTCGCCCATGCCCAGGCCACCCTGGCCCAGGTAGAGAACCTGCATGTCGCTGTTTGCCAGGTCGGCATCCACGCCGCTGCCATAGAAGCCTGCGCCGGTGCCTTCCAGCTCCATCTGAGCCAGCAAGCGCCAGAGCTCGTCTTTGCTGGAAACGGCCTGTACGCGGGCGATGTCGGCCAGAATAGGCTTGGCGCCCAGTTCGTTGCGGGTAGTGGAGTCGAGGGCCATCTTATAGAGGTCGGAGATCTTCTGATCTACGGTGCCTTTTTCGGCCTTCATGCTTGCCATGGATTCGAACAGCTCGTTGAGCTGCTTCTGATTGGTCTCGGCGATCACGTCAAACGAGCCGAAACGCGAAAACTCGGGGCGAAGGGGGTTCTTGGCCTGCCATCCGCCGGTTGCATATTTGTAGAAGTCAACCTTGGGGCTGACGGTGGTGTCCAGGTCGCTCAGGTCCAGAGCCGGAGCCTTCTCGCCCTTGGGAGCACAGGAAGTGATTGCTGCAATAGCCATCATTATCAAAAAAGTCCTTTTCATTTTATTGTTGTTTGTATTTTTTCCGGGGCGCAAATTTAAACATAAATGCCAAAGTTGTAACTATTTCTGAAACACTTCGGGATATTTATAAATAAAATAAGTCGGGGTGCAGCTCCAGGCGTGGCAGTAGCTGTTGAGGGGGTGGAAGCTGTAGGGCGAGCGCAGGTCGTTGCCCGGCTCATAGACTTCCCAGAAAGTGTCGGCGCCCCTGGCCACCATCCCGCCCCAGTAATCGACCATGGTGTCGCGGGCCTGCTGCCACATGCCGCAGCGTATCATGGCCTCCAGCAGATAATGCATGGCATAGGGCGAGCCCATCTGGACGGCGTCGGGGCGCGCCAGGGCGGCCTCAATCGCCAGCCGGCCTTCTTTGGGCGAGAGTATCCCCCCGATAACGGCCCAAACCTGCGCGTGGACCGATGCGGGAGAGTCGCCGGCGCTCAGCATCAGATGAGAGCGGGAGTCGTAGTAGCGCTTTCTGGCGCCCTTGCGGATTTTGGGCATGAGCTTGCGCCAGGACTGGACCCTGTCCGCATAACCTATCCTCTCGGCCAGTTCGCAACTCTGCGACAGGGCGAACAGCACAGCTCCCTGGAAGGGCACCTCCGTGTCCATCACGGCATGGTCGAAGAAGAGCCAGGCGCGGCTGCCGTTCAGAGTGCCGTCGTCGCGCACGCGGCTGATCGCATCGGCAATCTGCACCTCCACCACCGGCCAGAGGTCGCGGGCGGTGTCAATATCTCCGGTATCATTCAGATATTCCAGCAGCACAGAGGCATATAACAGACTGTATGTGAAGCAGTATGTGCCCCACTGCGGATGCGGCTCGGGCTTTTCGTACAGATCGGCCAGCAGGCGGCCGTTGTCATCTGTCAGCGAAGCGAAAAGATAGAGGCAGCGCTTGGTAAGCAGGTGATTCTGAAACGAATAGCGGCCGGCAAGCGCCTCCAGATAGAGGTCGCCTATCCACAGCCGCCGGTCGCGCTTTGGGCCGTCTTCATAGACAGTCTGCATACATTCGGCCAGGGTCGCCAGGCTGACGCGGTTTATATCCTTTATGATCTGGGGGCAGTCCGCGTTCAGGGCCGTTTTTATCTCGCCGGCAGAGGTGGTGGCCAGGCAGCGCAGGCTGTCCAGGGCAAAGTCGAAATTACCGCCCAGCAGCTCTACCTTGAGATAGCGGAAGGCCATGCGGCGCGGCAGGCACAGGTCCCTGTCGGCGGTGTGCGTGGTGAAAGTCTCGTCCTGCATCCAGGCGCGAGAGAGACTCCCCTTCCAGGGGTCGAAAGGCACGTTGAGCTCAGCCGGAACCTCGCCGCAGGTAAACTTGAGGCGCACCGGGCAGTCCATCACATCGCCCAGGGTCTTGAGACTGAAGTGCAGATAGCCGGTGACATGGCGCCCGAAATCCAAGGTGATGGTGCGCATCGAACGGAAGTTGGCCTCGGAGAGGGTATCCAGCCCGGGGACGGCCTCATAACGCCAACCCTGGAAAGCTGCCGTATCTGCCACAGCCTCCACCACGCTCACGGGAAAGACTTCCGTGGTATCCAGCCGGGGCATAGACTCCGCGGCAATCCGCGCCCAGCGCTCACGCTGAGAAGAAAACACATCCTGGGCATAAACGACTGTCGCGGTCATTAAAGCCGCGACAGTGAGTAAAAACAGTTTCTTGAACATCTGATTAAAGGGCTATATTCACGCCTAACTGCACTATACCTTTGTAGCCGAAGCCAAGCTCTGCCAGGAAGGCCACCTTCTCGCTGCCCAGACGCATTCCGATAGGATTGAACTGGATGGCCGGAAAGCTGCCCGGGCCGTCGGAGCCGGAATCTTCAGAAGGCTGGTCGCCCTCGGCCGCCTCTGCCTTCGTGGCAGTACTTCCGCCAGAAAGGGGCTGTACGGTATTGAAAGAAATGCCGGCGCCGAGATCCAGCCCGCCATAGAGCTTGCAGATGCCGGACGGCTTATAATAGAGCTTGCCGGCGGCGACCACCGTTGCAAGGTGCAGGTGCTGATAGCTGGATGTGCTGACAAGGCCGTAGTGCCAGTAGCTCAGCTCCGGCCCCAGCGACCACCGCGTATCCGGAAAATGGAACTCATAACCCGCAGAAAGGGTGGGAATAACGCCCGTGGTCTTAGGTGCATCTATCTCGGCATTACCGCCGGAAATGACGGCGGCCATCCCGGCGCCCAAAGCAATCCCGAGGCCGACCCCAAGACTTATGCCCACGGTAGGCACAAGCGCATCTGCGACCTGAAGATTAATGCTTTGCAAAGGAATGCCATAGGAATCTACCCTCTGGGCAAAAAGAGACGAGCTGCAAACGAGCAGCACCACAACAATGATAAATTTCTTCATAATACCTGACGTTTAATTAGAAATCCATAACAAAATTAAGATAAAAAAGGGGCAAAAGCAAAATAGTGTTAAATTTGCTCTTTGAACGCCTAGACTCAAATCAGTATGCATAGTTTTATTCTGACGACCCTGCTGTCGCTATTCTTTGCCCAGGCCGCACCGACCGTGGTGTGGAAGGCGGCCGTGAACCACGTTCAAGACAATAGCTACCAGCTGGTAGTGACCGGCCAGGTGGCAGACGGATATTATGTCCACCCTATGTCCGACCCCTATGTCGGGACAGTCCTGGAGATAAACGGCTCCGAGAGCGTCAGAACTTCGGGCGAGCCCTCTGAAGAATTCACCCCGAGCGACTACAAGGGCGAAAACGTGGTGACCGGGGCGTACATCCTGCGCCAGGGACTGACGCTTGCCGGCGGCGGGCAGGCCACCGTGAGCGGCACCGTGACTTGGAGTGCCTGCAGCGGAGACACCTGCAACATGCCGGAAGACTACGAATTCTCCGTCCCGGTGCAGCTGAGCGCACCCAGTGGCGTCGAGGCGGCCTCGCAGCCGACCTCCAAGGGCCTCTGGGCGCTGATTCTGGAAGCCATACTCTGGGGCTTTCTGATGCTGCTGACCCCCTGCGTGTTCCCCATGGTGCCCATGACGGTGTCTTTCTTTCTCAAGCGCAGCGAAACCCCAGCCAAGGGCCGTTTCAACGCCGCCATGTACGGCCTGTTCATAGTGCTGCTGTACACGGTGCCTATCTCCATAATAATAGGTCTCACCTGGGCCCTTGGAGGCAAGACAGTCACCGCCGACATATTCAACTGGCTCTCTACCCACTGGCTGCCGAACATCCTGTTTTTCATCATCTTTATGGTGTTCGCGGCATCCTTTTTCGGGGCGTTCGAGATTACCCTGCCCAGCAAGTGGACCAACAAGGCCGACAGCGGCAGCGACCGCAAGGGGCTCGCGGGCGTTTTCTTCCTGGCCCTGACCCTGGTGCTGGTGAGCTTCAGCTGCACCGGCCCCATCGTGGGCACCGTGCTGATCAAGAGCACCCAGGGCGAATTCTGGACGCCCATGGTCACGATGCTGGCCTTCAGCATAGCCTTTGCACTGCCGTTTGCCCTGCTGGCATTCTTCCCTTCCGTGCTCAAGAAACTGCCCAAGAGCGGCGGATGGCTCAACAGCGTCAAGGTCGTGCTGGGCTTCATAGAGATAGCCCTCGGCCTCAAGTTCCTGTCCGTTGCCGACCAGACCTACCACTGGCACCTGCTGGACCGCGAGGTCTATCTGGCAATCTGGATCGTATGCTGCACCCTGCTGGGGCTCTATCTGCTGGGCAAGATACGCTTCAAAAACGACACACCTCTGGAATATATCTCCGTCGGCCGGCTGGCGCTGGCAATAATCGACCTGGCCTTTGTGGTCTATATGATTCCCGGCATGTGGGGTGCGCCCCTCAAGGCCCTCAGCGGCTATCTGCCGCCCATCCAGACCCAGGATTTCGTACTGGGAGCCGATGCGCCGTCCGCTGCACCGCAGATTCCGACTGCAGCCAAGACCCCCGGTATGGTGGCCCTGCCCCACGGCCTGAGCGGCTACGACAATCTGGACGACGCCATTGCAGCGGCAGCCGCCCAGGGCAAGAAGGTGTTCGTGGACATCTCCGGCCACGGCTGCGTGAACTGCCGCGAGATGGAGGCCCGCGTGTGGAGCAACCCGGAAGTGCTGCGCCGCCTGCAGAACGACTTTGTGATTGCCACGCTCTATGTGGATGACAAGACCCCGCTCCCCAAGGATAAGTGGGTCACCAACGACAGCGGCAAGATTTTAAAAGATGTCGGCCGCGTCAATTCCGACCTGATACTGAAGCGTTTCGGGGTCAACTCCCAGCCCAACTACTTTATACTGGACGCCGAGGGGAACACCCTTGCCGGGCCGCGGGGCTATAACCTCGACGCCGACGCATTCGTAGATTTCCTTGACCTGTAGCTCTTATATGAAACGTCTGATTCTTTCACTCGCCATCCTGGCCTGCCCTGTCGCGGCCGCCTTTGCGCAGCCGGGCGACAAGGGGTCCGTGGCACTGCTGGAAGCCAGGCTGCACGACGCCCTGCTGGAAGATTTTGCACCGGCAGAGCCCCTGCACACAGAAGTCCTGGAGTTGTCCGACTGGGGTTTCGCCAACGACGCGGTGATGAATCAGCTCTATCTGCAGACCACCCTCACCCAGGCCGAGTGCCGCGACCTCGAGCGGCGTTTCGATGCCGCAGCCGGGCAGTGGACCGACATAGACTACTCCGACGCCAACCGCGGCAGCTGGCAGCCGTCGCTGCACCTGTCGCGCATGTGCGCCCTGGCCAGGGCATATTCTACCGCCGGCCATCCGCTTTACCATTCGGCAGACCTTGACGCAATGCTGCGCAGCGCCGGCCGCTGGTGGGCCGCCGCCGACCCCCGGAATCCCAACTGGTGGTGGAACGAAATCGGCATCCCGCGCAAGGCTGGCATCTACCTGCTGATCATGGGCGAACGGGCCGACCCCGTCACAAGGGAAGCCTTTCTTGAAATAATGCACCGCATAAAGGTGGAGCCACGTTTCACCGGGCAGAATCTGGTGTGGATAGCCGGCGTCATCCTCATGCGGGCGGCCATAGAAGGCGATGCCGCCACCGCCGCCCAGATGAAGGATATCCTGGAATCTACCGTCCAGATTACCGACAAGGAAGGCCTGCAGGACGACTGGTCCTTCCACCTGCACGGCCACATGCTGCAGTTCGGCAACTACGGCCTGGCCTTTTTTGACAGTATCGCCTTCTGGGCGAGGGTCCTGGAAGGGACGCCCTGGGCCTTCGGCCAGAACTGCAAGGACATTATCGCAGGTTTTGGAAATGACGGCCTGGCTTGGTGTTTCTGGGGCGGTTATATGGACCCGAGCATGCGCGGCCGGCACGTCTTTCCGGGCAGCGGCCGCGGCAAGGACATAGCCTTCGGCATTGCCCGCGAAAACCTGGCTGCGGCCGGCATAGGCTTCGAGGGCAGTTTCCAGGGCGGGCGCAACCTGGGCGGACCGCTGGGCGGGCGCTATTTCCCCCGCTCCGACGTCGGCATCTGGCGCACCAGCAGCTGGTATTCTTCCATAAGGATGCACTCCAGCCGCACCCTGGGCTACGAGATGACCAACGGCGAGAACCTCGGCGGCTATTATTCTGCCGACGGAGCCCTGCTGACCATGGTTTCCGGAGATGAATACGACGACATTTTCCCCTGCTGGGACTGGTGGAAGGTCCCCGGCGTCACAGCTCCGGACGGCAGCGGGCTGACCCCCGTTGCGGACCCGCGCAAGGCAGTCAATGCCACCGCGCACGTTGGCGGATACGCCGCTTCCGGGGTAATGGCGGCCACGATGGAACTTGCGCGCGACAGCCTTGCGGGCTTCAAGAGCGTTTTCTATTTTGAAGATATGGTGGTGAATCTCGGGGCCGGGATACGCACCAGCGGCACCCGCAGCCTTGCCACCGCCGTAGAGCAGAATTATCTGCAGCCCAACTTCCGCCGCCGCGGCAACGCTGCATACAACGGCCGCACCGGCTATGTGGTGCTGGACGGCGAGCTGGCCCTGAGCGCAGGTCCG
>CACXHG010000166.1 GCA_902767355.1 uncultured Bacteroidia bacterium | reverse complement strand
TTCTCAGTAGAGATAATCCAATTGTCGCCATCCACATGGTCGTTGCGGTACAGATCCAGCTCCAGGCCGAGATATTCCAGGCCGCTGAGCACCTCGCGGCGCACGTTGCGGGCGTTCTCGCCGATACCGCCGGTCATAATGATAAGGTCAACCCCGTTCAGCACGGCGGCATAGGCGCCGATGTATTTCTTGATGTCGTAGCAGCGCTTCAGGTGGGTCAGTTCGGCACGCTTGTCGCCCTTGGCGGCTGCGCCTTCCACGTCGCGGTTGTCGGCCGAGATGCCGCTCAGGCCCAGCAGGCCGCTCTTTTTATTCATCACGGAATCCATCTCGTAAGGATTCAGATGCTCCTTCTCCATGATGAAGGTAACCACGCTGGGGTCGATGTTGCCGCAGCGGGTACCCATCGTGACGCCTTCCAGCGGCGTGAAGCCCATGGAAGTGTCGATGGACTTGCCGCCCTTGATGGCGGTGATGCTGCTGCCGTTGCCCAGGTGGCAGGTGATAATCTTCTTGTCCTTCACATTCCAGCCCAGGGCGTCGCAGGCCTTGCCGGCCACGAAATTGTGGCTGGTGCCGTGGAAGCCGTAGCGGCGCACGCCGTACTTTTCGTAATACTCATAGGGCAGCGCGTACATATAGGCATAGTCGGGAATGGTCTGATGGAAAGATGTGTCGAACACGGTCACCTGGGGGATGTCGGGCATCAAATCTGCTGCCGCACGGATACCCAGCAGCGAAGCGGGGTTGTGCAGCGGAGCCAGGGCGCAGCACTTCTCTATCTTGGCGATGGTATCCTCATTTACCAGCGCGGCAGAGGAGAAATACTCGCCGCCGTGAGCCACGCGGTGACCCACCGCATCGATATCAGCCAGAGACTTAAGCACGCCCTTTGCGGGATCCAGAAGCATATCCAGCACCACGGAGATGCCTTTGGAATGATCGTGTATAGGGAGCTCCTGGAACACGTCTTCGCGCCCCGGAACCTTATGTGTGATGGTGGCGTTGTCGGCACCGACACGCTCTACCAGACCTTTTGCCAAAAGAGAAAAATCGGTATCGCCCTTCATATCCAGAACCTGATATTTGATGGAGGACGAGCCGCAGTTGAGAACCAGAATATTCATATTTATTGCATTAAATTTCGTTTGCGCGAATTTACGAATAAATCTTATCTTCGTGGCATAATGTGCGAAAGATATGAAGGGAAAGAATTATATAGCCTCACTGAGCGCCGCCTTTCTGGCGGGGGATATGGCCGCCGGCCTGTTGCGCTCCACCCCACCCGCTTTCCTGCTGCCGGTCCTAGCCCTATCCGCTGTCGCAGCCGCAGTCGCCACCTCGGCCAAAAAATCCTTCGCCGCCGCCATGGCCGCCTTCATGCTGCTGGGCGCAATCGCGGCCATCACGGGCGGATGCCCTGCCGCCGGAGCCCGCGTGGCCCATAGGGCAGAAAGCGCAAAGGCGGCCATCGCCAGCCACCTCGACGCCATGGCCGGAGGCGGCAGCGAAGGCGCCATGCTGAGCGCCATTGCCATAGGCGACCGCAGCCGGATAGACCGCAGCCTGAAGCGCGACTTCCGCTCCAGCGGAGCCATGCACCTGATAGCCCTCTCCGGCCTGCACGTGGGCGTGCTGTATCTCTTCCTGAGCCTTACGCTGGGCATATTCGGGCACAGCCGGATTGCCCGCTACGCCCGCAAGCTGACAATACTTTTGCTGCTGTGGACCTATGCCGCCGTGAGCGGGATGTCGAAATCGATATTGCGGGCGGTGATAATGATTTCGGTCTATGAAGCCGGAGAGGTGTTCGGCAGCCGGCGTGACCTGGAGCGCGCACTGGCCATAAGCGCCTTTTTAAGCACGCTGTACGACCCCGAAGCGCCTTTCCAGATAGGATTCCAGCTATCCTACGGGGCCATGGCCGGCATCTGCTTTATCTATCCGCGGATAAAATCGCTGCTGGAGTGCCGCAGCGCCATGATGGAAAAACTCTGGAGCACACTGGCCCTGTCGCTGGCCTGCCAGGCAGCCACGGCACCCCTGGTTTGGCTGTATTTCAGCAGTTTCCCGAAATACTTCATGATTACCAATCTGGCGGCGATACCGCTGACCAGCGCGGCCATGTACCTGACTCCGCTGGCCCTTATAAGCGAAAATCTCCCGCTGGCGGGAGACTTTCTGCAGGGGGCCTTGCAGCTGACACTGAAGGCGCTGCTGGCCGTAATCCACATTATTGCCGGACTCTAATTGTTGCCACTGCAGTCGAAGCAGTGGGTGCAGAGGCAATCCTTGGGCAGCCCTATGGCATCGACCACATTCTGCACCGAATTGAACTTGAGCGAATTCATCTTGAGATTGGAGCGGATAGCCTCCACCATCCTGCAGTAGCAGGGGCTGCCGAATGTCGAGTATTCGGAAAGATTCTTGCCGTGCTCGCCCTCCAACTGCTGGATAGTGCGGCGGGTAACGAACTCCAGCGGGCTCTTGGAGGCGGAGAAATTCAGATACGGGCAGGGATATACCAGCGGCGGGCAGCTGATGCGGATGTGCACCTCGCCGGCGCCATGACGGCGGAAAATCTCCACGTTGTCCCTCAGCTGTGTGCCGCGCACGATGCTATCGTCGCAGAAGACCACCTTCTTGCCCTTCATCAGGCCGTAGTTGGGGATGAGTTTCATCTTGGCCACCAGAGAGCGGGTGCTTTGGTCTATGGGCATGAAACTCCGCGGCCAGGTGGGCGTATATTTGACCACGGCATTGCGCAGCGGAACCCCCGCGCCCTCGCTGTAGCCTATCGCCATGCAGTTGCCGGAGTCCGGGATCGGAGACACCAGATCGGCCTTGATATCGTCCTGCTCGCCCATGATGCGCCCCATGTTGCGGCGCGCCTGATCTACGTTCACGCCCTCGTAAGAGGCCGCAGGAAAGCCGTAGTAAATCCACAGGAAGGAGCAGATGTGCAGCTTGCCTTCCGCAGGGAGAATCTGCTCTATCGACTCTGGAGTCAGCAGCAGAGCTTCTCCGGGGCCCAGCTCGCGCACAAAGTCATAACCCAGATTGATCAGGCTGCAGCTTTCGCTGGCCACCGCATAGCCATCTTCGCCCTTGCCTATCACCAGCGGCGTGCGGCCGTACCAGTCGCGGGCCGCGATGATACCGTCGTCGGTCAGGATAAGCATGGAGCAGGAGCCCTCGATGCGGCTCTGCATGTAGCGTATGCCCTCGCCGAAGGTCTTGCCCTTGTTGATAAGCTGCGCTACCAGCTCGGTTGCATTGGTAGAGCCGTCGGAAAGCTCGGTGAAGATCTTGCCTTCGCCCAGCACCTCTTCTGCCAGGGCATCCACGTTGGAGAGCTTCATGACCGTGCAAATGGCAAAGCGCCCGAGGTGGGAATGCACTGCGATGGGCTGCGACTCGCTGTCGCTTATGGCCCCTATTCCGAACCGGCCGTCGAACTTGTTCAGATCCGGCTCAAACTTGACCCTGAAATAAGACTGCTTGAGCGAATGTATGCTGCGCGCAAGCGAACCGTCTTCGTTGATGACTGCCATTCCGCCACGCTTTGTGCCCAGGTGGGAATGATAGTCCACACCGTAGAACAAATCGTGTACGCATTTCTTTTTGGAAACTACTCCGAACAGACCTCCCATAGTATTCGATTAATTGACGCGGCAAATATAATAAAAAGGGCGACCGTTAGGCCGCCCTTTCCGCGATTATTACTGTTGTTGCGTTGCTGAGTGATATATCTCGTTGTACTTCTCGTACTGAGCCATATATTCGTCGCTCTGGGTGCGGAAGCGGAAGTAGATGTTCTTGAGGTATTCCGCGATAGCCACCTGCAGCTCAGGGTCGTTCTTGGCCAGTTCGTAAGACTTCTCGAAAGGATCGATGGCCTTCTTGAGGGAATTGTTGACCTCTTCGAGCAGGGCGTTGTATTTGGCGTCGTCCATCTCGGCATTGGCCTTGTCCTGATATTCGAGAGCCTCTTCGTAGAACATGATGCCTTTGTTGACAATGCCGAAGATATAGCTGTTGTCGATGTCGTAAGACTTCTGGAAGAGCTCCAGGGCGGCCTCTTTGTTGCCGAGCTTCTTGTTGATGTCACCTTCTACATAGTAGAGGCTGGCGTTGCCGGGCTCGTTGGCCTGGGCCTGGTGGATAAGCTCGAAGAGCCTGCCGCTGTCGCCGCCTGTGTCCAGGTTGTAGTTGATCAGGCCCACCAGAATCTGCTGGTTCTCGGGGAATGCGGCAAAGCCTTTCTCCAGATAGTCTTTGTATTTCTCCATATCGCCCTTGGCGCGGTACAGGTCGGCTATTGCAGCATAAACCTCACCTTTGGCAAAATAACCTGCATCGAGGTCCTTCTGGAACAAAGAGATGGCCTTGTCGGTATTGCCGTTGTCGCGGGCCATAAGACCGGCATAGTAAACGGCGATGGTATCCACGCGGTTGAGGATTTCGTTTTCTGTGCTGTTGTAAGCCTTCTCGAAATACTCCTCGGCCTTAACCTTGTCGCCTGCCATATAATAATAGAGGCCGGTGTTGTGGTATGCGGTGTGGACCTTCTCGGAGAGCTCGAGATATCTCTTGCGGTTCTTGCCGGTGGAGTACTCGTCCAGCTTATAAGCCTTGAGCAGGGACTCGGTGCACTTTGCAAGGGCGTCTTCCATCACGGGCTGCTTCACGATCCAGAACTGCAGCACGCCGTTGGCATCGTAATAGACATCCTTGTCTTCGTAGCAATCCACGGTGAAGGTCTGGTCGCCTACCTTGCGCTCTTCGGTGGCGAAGGTCTTGCCTTTGGTGAGCATGCGCACCTCAAACTGCTGGGCGTTGGGGTAAACGTCTGCATTGGGCAGATCGTAGATGTCATAATAGGTAGATGCAAGTTTGTACCAAGGCTCTGCAGTGCCCGCCTTCTTGGGGTTCTGAAGGCTGTTCTCCAGCTTGGTCGCATACTTGAGAAGGTCATTCGCTTTCTTGGAAAGATTCTGCGCCGATGCGGTAAGGGTCATCGCAGCGGCCAGCATAATTATCACTAAGCGTTTCATAATCTTTGGGTTATAAGTAGTTTATTATCGTTGTTCCTATTCGTTTGCGCTTTCTGCGGACTGCCCGGCCTCTGCAGACGTCCCGTCTTCTGCCTTGGGGGCCTCGTCTTCGCTCTTGGGCACCACGCAGACGGAAGCTATCGAATCGCCTTCGCGCAGGTTGATCAGCTTGACGCCCTGGGTGGCGCGGCCCATCACCCTCAGACTGTCTATCGCCATCCGGATGGTGATGCCGGAGCGGTTGATGATCATCAGGTCGTTGTCGTCCGTAACATCCTTGATAGCAATAAGCGCGCCAGTCTTTTCAGTCATGTTCAAAGTCTTTACGCCCTTGCTGCCGCGGTTGGTGATGCGGTAGTCCATCACGTCGCTGCGCTTGCCGAAGCCGTTCTCGCTGACTACCAGTATCTGGGGACGCTGGCTCTCGTCCAGGCCGGCATCTACGCACACCATGCCGATAACCTCGTTTTCCGAAAGGTCGTCGCCCACGTCCATACCGCGCACGCCGATGCTGGTGCGGCCCACGGCGCGGGCCTTGCTCTCGTGGAAGGTGCACAGGCGTCCCTGCTTGCTGGCCAGCGAAATGAAGTTGTCGCCGTTGGTGAGCTTGGCCTCGAGCAGCTCGTCGCCCTCACGGATGACGATGGCGTTGACACCCTTGCTGCGCGGGCGAGAATAAGCCTCGAGGGAAGTCTTCTTGAAGATACCGCTCTTGGTGACCATCACCACGTAGTGGTTGTTCACAAAGTCGGCATCCGAGAGGTTGCGTACATTTATATAGGCCTTGACGCTGTCGCCTGCCTCTATATTGAGCACGTTCTGGATGGCGCGGCCCTTGGAGGCCTTGACGCCCTCCGGAATCTCGTAGGTCTTGAGCCAGTAGCAGCGGCCCATCGCGGTAAAGAAGAGCATCGTGGAGTGGTTGTTGGCCACGTAGATGTGCTCGATGAAGTCTTCGTCGCGGGTCGTGCTGCCCTTGCTCCCGACGCCGCCGCGGGCCTGGGTACGGTATTCGCTGAGCGGGGTGCGCTTGATGTAGCCCAGGTGGGAAATGGTGATGACCACATCCTCGTTGGCATAGAAATCCTCGGGATTGATGTCGTCGGCGGTGGGAGAAATCTCGGTGCGGCGCTCGTCGCCATATTTGGCGATAAGCTCCTGCATCTCGTCTTTGATGATGCCCAGCTGCAGCTTTTCGTCGGCAAGGACGTCGCGCAGGTAGTGGATGAGTTTCTCCAGCTCGTCATACTCTGCCTGGAGCTTGTCGCGCTCCAGACCGGTGAGCTGGCGCAGGCGCATCTCCACGATGGCGTCGGCCTGAGGCTGGGTAAAGCCGAACTGCTCCATAAGGCCGTCACGGGCCTCCTGAACTGTCTTGGAGGCGCGTATCAGGGCGATTATCTGGTCTATGATGTCCAGGGCCTTGAGCAGGCCTTCCAGGATGTGGGCGCGCTTTTCTGCCTTGTCCAGGTCGAACTTGGCGCGGCGTACCACAACTTCGTGGCGATGGCGCACGAAATAGTGGATCAGGTCTTTCAGACCCAGCAGCTTGGGCTTGCCGTCGACCAGGGCGATGTTGTTCACCGAGAAGCTCGACTGCACGGGGGTGTATTTGTACAGATTGCTGAGCACCACGTTGCTGGAGGCGCCCATCTTGAGCTTGATGACGACGCGCATACCCTTGCGGTCGCTCTCGTCATTAATATAGGAGATACCTTCTATCTTTTTGTTCTCTACCAGCTCCGCGATCTTCTCTATCATCTCGCGCTTGTTCACCTGGTAGGGGATTTCGCTGATCACGATGGTCTCGCGACCACTGTCGGACACCTCTATCTCTGTCTTGGAGCGGATGACGATGCGCCCGCGGCCGGTCTCGAAGGCATCCTTGATGCCCTGCAGGCCCTGGATAATGCCGCCGGTGGGGAAATCGGGACCCTTGATGTGCTCCATCAGGCCTTCTACCGTGATTTCAGGGTCGTCTATATAGGCGCATACCGCGTTGCAGACCTCGGTGAGGTTGTGGGGCGCCATATTGGTGGCCATACCCACGGCGATACCGTTGCTGCCGTTGAGCAGCAGCACGGGGGCCTTTGCGGGAAGCACCACCGGCTCGGGGAGCGACTCGTCGAAGTTGGGCCTGAAATCCACAGTATTCTTGTCCAGATCGGCGAGGATGTCTTCTGCCAGACGCTCCAGCTTGGCCTCGGTGTAACGCATGGCGGCCGGAGAGTCGCCGTCTATACTGCCGAAGTTACCCTGGCCGTACACCAGCGGGTAGCGCATGCTCCACGGCTGGGCCAGACGCACCATGGCGTCGTAAACGCTGCTGTCGCCGTGCGGGTGGTACTTACCGAGCACGTCGCCCACGATACGGGCTGACTTTTTGGTGCTGCCGTTGTAGCCGACTCCGAGGCCGTCCATGCCGTAAAGCACGCGGCGGTGTACGGGCTTCATGCCGTCCCGGACATCGGGCAGTGCACGTGAAACAATAACCGACATAGAATAATCTATGTAGGAGCTCTTCATCTCGCTCTCTATGTTGACCGGAATAATCCGTCCCTGAATATCATCCAATTCTTCTTCCATTTATTCTTTCTCTGGTTTATGCTTTCTCTGAATTATAACTTATAAGGGCGTAAATTTAGTCATTTTTTCGATGCCCGCAAAATGAAAGTATCGCCTTTGTATTATTGCGAGCATTGATTATTTTTGTAGGTTAAAAGCATTAGCGCCTTCTATGAAACGATGGGTCAAAGTGATACTGGCGATTGTAGCCGCCCTGGTCGTCCTGCTGATAGCAGCGGCGGCTGCGCTGCAACTGCCGCCCGTCCAGAAGGCGATCTGCAATAAAGTGGTGAAAACCATAGGCGAGAAGACCGGCCTGGACATTAATGTCGGAGGTTTCCACTTCGCCCTCTTCGACAGAGTTATCCTGGACGACGTTTTTGTGGCCGACGGCCGCGACACCCTGGTGACCTGCCAGAGGGCCGCCGTATCCATCTCCCCCCTGTCCATTCTCACCGGCAATTACAAGGTCAACCGGCTTTCGCTCTCGCACGGGACAGTTTACCCGTCCAACTTCCCGATTAAGGAAAAGACCGACGACGGCAGCGCAGCCGACAGCAGCAGCTTTGCCCTGCCCAAACTGAAGGCCGAGTTGGGGCGGCTTGCCATAGAGGACTTCAGGGTGGTCAACTACAAGGCTGAGGGCAGGCACGTGGACCGCAGCCGCAGCCCGCGCCTTATAGACTTCAACGACCTGGCGGTGGACAGCCTCAACCTGGACATACGCAATCTGAAATACGACGGCAGCAGCGCTTCGATGGACGTGCGCAACATCTCGCTCAAGGAAGCCGGCAGCGGCCTGGATCTGAAGACCCTGTCGTTCGAAGCAGCCTATGACTCCACCGGCCTGCACATCTCGGACTTTAACCTGGACGACAACATCTCCAACCTCAAGATGCCGGACGGCCACCTGTATTTCGACGATTTCTCGGATTTGGGCCATTTCACCGACAGCGTGGCCATAGACGCCACCCTCAACGATGCCCTGCTGGATTTGCGCACCATACAGTTTTTTGCCGACAGCACTTCTTTCCTGGAGCTGAAACTCTATGTGGACGGTCGCGTGCAGGGCCCGCTGGCGGATATCCGCTCGGAATCGCTCAAAGTGTGGTCCGGCACACGGGAGACCTATCTGGACATCGGCGCCCACCTGGTGGGCCTGCCCGACGCCCGCAACACCATGGCCTCCATCAAAGTCAACAACAGCCGCACCAACACCCGCGACATTGCCGAAATCGCCTACCAGTGCACCCCGTTCAAGAGCAAGTTCAACAAACAGTCCATCAGCAAACTTGCGCCGGGCACCCAGTTCTCCTTCACCGGAACCCTGAACGGCTTTTTCGAAGACTTCGTGGCCTACGGCGCGGTGAACAGCAAGATAGGCGGCGGAAAGGTAGATATAGTCTGCCGCAGCGAATACGGCAAGGGCTACGAGATTCTCGGCTTTGCCGATGTCAAGGACTTCGACCTGGGGCAGTTTCTCCAGAACAAGAACCTTGGCAAAGCCTCATGCCACGCTTCCCTGTCCAGCATGTTTGCCAACAAGCCGGAGGAGACGGAATACTACATAGACGAGATTTCCGTCCCGAAGTTTGAGTTTAACGGCTACACCTACAGTAACATAAGCGGCAGCGGCAACTGGAAGCAGGGCGAATTCGAGGGCCGCATCGTGAGCGCCGACCCCAACCTTAAATTCATGCTGCAGGCCATCCTTGCCCCCAGCAGCGCTTCCGGCAACAGCCTCTACCACGCCAAACTCTCGCTTGGCCACGCCGACCTGGCAGCCCTGGGCTTTGACAAGCGCGAGCTGTCCACCGTGCGGCTGAACGCCGAGGCCGACATGACCCAGACGGGCGACGGGCGGCTGATGGGCAAGATAAACATCTCCGACATCAGCTGCAAAAGTCCCGACGGCAAGTTTGACCTGGACGACATAGAGGTGGTCACCCTCAACGGCAAAGACCGCTATATGCTCAGGGTCAACAGCGACATGCTGCAGGCCCGCTACCGCGGCAGCGCCTTTGTGACGGACATCATCCCGCAGATAGAGGCCCTTGCCCTGAACGGCAAGATGGACAACCTGGCCACCCGCATGAAGAAGGTTCCCTCGCTTGGCAGCGACAAGTTTGACCTGAACGTCAAGGCCCTGGACCTGAAGAACCTGCTGGGCTATCTGGCCCCCGGAATCCATGTCGAGAACGGCACCTCCATCAGCCTCAGATCGCAGGGAGACAGCACCGGGACTGCCAAAATAAAATCCAACCTGCTGGCATTCAACAACATCTTCGTTCAGGACCTGAACGCCAACGTCGATTTCAAAAAGGATTGCCTCGATGCCAGGCTCGGCTCCCAGATGATACGCATCGGGGACATACGCTTTGCTGACGCCACCGTAGATGCCCTGTGCGCAGACAACAACGCCAAGGTGGACATAAAATTCTGCAACGACCCCGACTCCCTGGACACCGGCCACCTGAAGGCCGACGTGGCCTTCCCGGACATGAAGCAGAGCAAGCAGAAGATGATCGTCAATCTCGACAAATCCTTCCTGCGCGCCGGCGGCCAGCAGTGGAACATGGACCCCTCGTCGGTCTATTATGCCGACAAGAACATCACCATCAACGGCTTCAATCTCTACAACAGGGACCAGGGCCTGAACATAGACGGCACCCTGAGCGCCAACCCCACCGACACCTGCTCGTTTGACATAAAGGATCTGGACCTGGCGCTGGTGAACATGTTCATGAAGAATCCCATCAACCTGGCCGGCAGCCTCTCTGGCAAGGGCAAGGTGATAAGCATATTCTCGCGGCCGGACGTATTCGCCGACCTGGTGGCCGACTCCCTCTCCCTGGCCGACAAGCCCATAGGGAGACTCGCCGTCAGAAGCAACTGGGACGACACCCTGCAGAGGGTCAACCTGATGGCCGACAACGTTCTGGACGGCAATCACGTGCTGCGCGCCAGCGGCTACTACAAGCCGGAGGGAGGCAGCCTGAAGGCCTCGGTCAATGCCGACAAGTTCGGTCTGGGCTTTATCGAGCCGTTCATCTCTTCGCTGGCAACCGACATTAGCGGGACGCTGACTGCGGACATCAATGTTTCGGGCAAACTCTCCGCCCCTGACATAGTGATCAAGGGCGGCCACCTGGAGCAGTTCGGCGCCAAGCTGGTCTATACCCAGGTGCCGTATATACTTGACGGCTATATAGATATGGTCGGGCCGCGGATCACCCTGCGCGGCTTTGACATAAAAGACGAGGAGCATGGCACCGGCTCCATGACAGGCCTGATCACCCACAAGCATTTCAACGACTTCAACCTGGACATCCGCATCAAGGCCAACGACCTGCTGGGCTTCAACACCACCATCAGCGACAACGAGACCTTCTACGGCAAGGCCTATGCGGCCGGCAACGTGGCCATTACCGGCCCCCTGAATGCGTTGGAACTCAACATCGACGCCGCCACCCGGCCCGGCACGGTGGTAAACATTCCCATCGGCAACGCCACCAACTCCCAGACCTCGGTGATCACTTTCGTGGACAACCGCCCGGCTGCGCGGCTGAGCACCATAGACTCCCTTATAAACCTCAACCGCGTCAAGGTCAAGACCGAGGATAAAGCTTCCGGCAGCGCCCTGGATGTCTTCGTGAAAATAAGGGCCACCGAAGACGCCACCCTCAACCTGGAGCTGGACAGCAACGCCGGCGACGCCCTGCGGGTACAAGGCTCCGGAAATGTGAATATCAGCGTCAAGGACAACAACTTCGGCATCACCGGCGACTATACCGTGAGCGAGGGCGACTACCGCCTCGCCCTGCTGGGCCTCGTGACCCGCGACTTCTCCCTCAACGAAGGCAGTTCCATACACTTTACCGGCGACATCATGCAGTCGGAGCTGGACATGACCGCCTCCTACAAGACCAAGGCCTCCATCAGCCCCCTGCTCTACTCCGGCTACACCGACGGCTCCCTGCGCAGGCCGGTGAACTGCGGCATACGCATCACCGACCGCCTGGCCAACCCGAGCCTCGGCTTCAATATAGACATAGACGACCTGGACCCCACCACCAAGGGCATGATAGACAATACCCTCAACACGGAGGAGAAGCGCATGCGCCAGTTCCTGGCCCTGATACTGTCCGGGTCCTTCATCCCCGACGAGCAGAGCGGCATCGTGAACAACACCTCGGTCTCTTACTTCAACGCCACCGAGATCATGTCCAGCCAGCTCAACAGCATACTCCAGCAGCTGGACATCCCCATCGACCTCGGCTTCAACTACCAGCCGACCAGCAGCGGCCAGGACCTTTTCGACGTGGCCGTCTCCACCCAGCTGCTCAACAACCGCGTGAGCGTGAACGGCAATATAGGCAACCGCCGCTACCTGACCAGCAACCGCGACGACATCGTGGGCGACGTGGACGTGGAAGTCAAGCTGGACCGCCGCGGCCGCACCCGTCTAAAACTCTTCTCCCACTCCGCAGACGAATACAGCAACTATCTTGACCAGACCCAGCGAAACGGGGCCGGCATCTCCTACCGTCAGGAATTCAACAACTTCAAAGACCTCTTCCGCAAGAAAAGCCGCTCCGCAAACAGAAAAGGTGCCCCGCAACAGAGCGGAACACCTTCTTCCGAAGCCAAGCCGGGCAAGGACTAAGCCATTGCGTCCGACTGCATTGTAAACAGGAACTCCTCGTTGTCCTTGGTGCGTTCCAGGCGGGACTTCATAAACTCCATGGCCTCCACGGAGTTCATGTCCGACAGATATCTGCGCAGGATCCAGATGCGGTTGATGTGGTCCGGATTGTAGAGCAGGTCGTCGCGGCGGGTGCTGGACAGCGTGACGTCCACTGCAGGGAAAATGCGCTTGTTGCTGAGCTTGCGGTCCAGCTGCAGCTCCAGGTTGCCGGTACCCTTGAATTCCTCGAAAATCACGTCGTCCATCTTGGAGCCGGTCTCGGTCAGGGCCGTTGCCAGTATAGTGAGCGAACCGCCGTTCTCTATGTTGCGGGCCGCTCCGAAGAAGCGCTTGGGCTTGTGCAGGGCGTTGGCATCCACACCGCCGGAAAGGACCTTGCCGGAAGCGGGCTGCACGGTGTTATAGGCGCGGGCGAGACGGGTGATGGAATCCAGCAGGATAACCACGTCGTGTCCGCATTC
>CACXHG010000165.1 GCA_902767355.1 uncultured Bacteroidia bacterium | reverse complement strand
TGCGCTGCCCAATCACCAGCTGCAGACAGTCGCGGCCGCCTGCGGCTTTTGCCTGGAGCGGCATCACCACGCCCTGGCAGATGCCGAAGCCTGCGCCGCCATCGCCCTTAAGATCCTCTAGAGCCGGCCCGCACCTGGCCAGGCAGCGCCTCTTTTAAGCAGGTTCCGGCATGGTTATTAAGCAAAAAAGACTAACTTCGCGCCCTCATAAATACACCTATTGCAATTATGACTACTGTTAAAGCAAAACGCTTCTCGTGGCTGTTGGTATTGTTTGCCAGTGCCAGCGTCTTTTTTGCCTCCTGCACCAAAGACGGGCCCTATGACGTGCCGGTGCTCACAGGCGTTATCTCCTACTATAACGAGTTCGGCGCGGCAATGTTTGATTTTACCGAAGCCTTCTCGGGCTATCTGCTCTCTCACGGAATGAGCCGTGCCCAATTGGACGCCCTGACCGGGGCTCTTACCACATTGCTGCCATGAAAATACTGTTTGTAGTAAATAATTTCTACGCTTCGGGAAACGGGCTCTCGGCTTCTGCGCGCCGCACGGTCAAATATCTCAAAGAGGCCGGAGAAGACGTCAGGGTACTTTCCGGGCGCAATCACGAGGCCGAATCTCCCCAGCCGGAATACCTTCTCGGAGACTTCCACGTGCCGGTTTTCGACGGGCTGATCCAGTCCCACGGCTATAAGTTTGCCAAGACCGACATGGCCACCATACACGAGGCTGTCGGCTGGGCCGATGTCGTCCACCTGGAAGAGCCGTTCATCATCCAGATGGTGACGGCGCGCATTGCCAAGGAGATGGGTGTCCCCTGCACGGCCACCTACCACCTGCACCCGGAAAACATGTTCTGCTCCGTCAATCTCGGCGACTGGAAATTCCTGAATTACAATATGCTGCGCCTGTGGCGCGACCTTGTGTTCAACTATTGCACAGATATCCAGTGCCCGACTCAGAACGTGCTGGAGCGCCTGGAGAAATTCAACTTCAAATCCCGCCTCCACCTGATATCAAACGGCATCATACCCGATGTCGTCCTGCGGGAGCGGCAGCCGAAAGAAGACCCTTCGCGCCCTTACCTGATTGTCTGCATCGGCCGTCTGGCCGTTGAAAAGAACCAGCCTACGCTGCTGGAAGCCATGCGCTACTCAAAGTACGCCGACCGCATCCAGCTCTATTTTGCAGGCCGCGGCCCGGAGGCCGACAGCATACGGCAGCAGGCGCACGCCCTCTATGAAACCGGGGTTGTCAAGTACGACCCCATCTTCCGCTTTCACGACCGCGAGCAGCTGCGCCAACTGGCCGCCAAGGCCGACCTGTATGTACACTGCGCAACGGTCGAGGTTGAGGGCCTGTCGGCGCTGGAAGCCCTCCAGCAGGCCGTGGTTCCGGTGATTGCAGAAGGCGAGCTGACGGCCACCAGCCAGTTTGCGCTGGACGGCCACAGTCTCTTCCCGACCAAAGACCCCCAGGCGCTGGCCGCCTGCATAGATTATTGGCTCGATCACCCCGTAGAGCGGCAGCAGATGGGTTGGCGCTATGCCGAATCCACCGAAGAATACGATATCCACAAATCCATAGCGGCCCTGCAAGATATGTTTGCCCAGGCCGTGGCCGAAAAGGCCCGCAAAAGTTGATGGCCAGAGCATTCAAGAAGATATTCCTGCTCACCGCGCTAGCCGTGGCCGCCGCCTGCTGCATCAGTTGCGGCATCGTCCGTGTGCCCTGGCTGCCCGAGGTCAGCAGCGGGCCGCCTTCAATTCCGGGCTACACGCCGCGGGGCACTCTACAGGAAATCTCCGTCCCATCTACCGTGCCCGGCATTTCGTCCCGCAAGATGCTGGTTTACCTGCCGGAAGGCTATGAAAGCGGCACCGGTTCCTATCCGGTCATCTATCTGCTGCACGGCGCCCGTGGCCACGAGACATCGTGGATAGACAAAGGGCGGGTCATCCAACTGTCCGACAGCCTGTTTGCCAGGCGTCTCGCAGAGCCGGCCATCATAGTGATGCCGAATATGAATCAGTATCGCAACGACCGCGACTACGACGGAGGGCGCTACAAGGATGCCTTTGAATCCGTCTTCGAGATGGACGGCCGCGTAGAAGCGGCTTTCCGGAACGACGTCGTCAGATTTATGGACAGCCACTACCGTACTGTCGCCAACAAGCAGTCCCGCGCCGTTCTGGGGCTATCGCTCGGGGCCTTCCAGAGCATTGTCCTTTCGGCCAACAATCCCGACCTGTTCGGGTTTGTGGGCGCCTTTTCGCCATGTATGATGGCTTTCGGACCCCCTTCCCGCTCCCGGGCCATCTACCGTGGATTGGGAGAGAAACTCGACTCCCAGTTCGATGCCGGCGGGGTGGATTATTTCATTTACGCCGGAAGAAATGATTTCCTGCTGCCTTCGATACAAGGCTATCACCGCTATCTGCGGCGCAACGACTATCCCCATTCGTTTATTCTCGAGCCAGGCAGCCATTCCTGGAAAACTTGGCGCGCTTTTTATGTAGATCTTCTCCCACAACTGTTCAAGCCTTATGAAGAATAGATATTTTGCCTGCACGCTTCTCCTGCTGCTCGGCAGCCTCGGCCTCCGTGCCCAGAGCGGTCCGCAACTTTACAATATGAATTTCGACTGCTGGTCAAAAGACTCAGGTGCATGGAACCCGTATCCCGAGAACCCTACCGACGCCCAGCGCGTCTGGGATACGGCAAACCACGGCCTGAGCCTGCTGGGCATCAACGGGACCACCCCGGAATACAAGCACGTCGCCGTCGCCGGGAAGGGCAAGGCCGCTGCGAGAATAGAAAGCAAGAAGGTTCTCTGGGCCTTTGTCGCCGGCAACCTGTACACCGGGCGCTTCGGCCAGATCGTACGCTTCTCGGGCGCTGAACTCTATTTCGGCGTCCCGTTCAGCTCCCGCCCCAAGAGTCTCTCCGGCTATGTACACTACATACCCCAGAAGGTAAATTATGCCAAGCCCCCCTATGAGGCCATGAAGGGAAAAACGGACCGGGGCATCGTAGAAGTCATTCTGACGGACTGGACGCAGGCCTATCACATTGTCACTAACGACGAGGCTTTCATAGACGGGGCTACCGACCCTCACGTGATTGGCCGGGCCGTATTGGAATTGGATGCCGACACTGGGGGCTATATCCCCTTCGAGGTGAATTTCGACTACCGCAGCGCCAAAACTCCAAAATATATCGTGCTCACCATCGCCTCCAGCAGATATGGAGCTTTCTTCACCGGCGGCAGCGGAAGTACGCTATATGTCGATGAATTCCGCTTCAACTACTGATTTTTAGCAAAGCTATTTTGTGCTCACCAGAAACTCTTTCGGACTGGGCCGGCATCGAACAGCGGAAAAATTGTTATATTTATGCTTTAAACCTGCAACAATGAACAAATTCTTCCCTGAGATCAAGAAAAACTTCGGATTCGGATGCATGCGCTTCCCGATGAAGGGTGGCAAGGTGGACCTGGAGCAGACCAGGCAGATGGTGGACCTTTTCATGGAGAGCGGCTTCAACTTTTTTGACACGGCCCACGGCTACCTGAACGGCCAGAGCGAAACTGCCCTGAAAGAGTGCCTGACATCCCGCTACCCGCGCGAGAGCTATGTGCTGAGCGACAAACTCACGCACGGCCTCTTTACCAAGAGCCCCGAAGGCATACGCCAGTTTTTCGACAATCAGCTGCAAGCCTGCGGCGTGGACTATTTCGACTTTTATATGATGCATGCCCAGAACGGGGATTTCTTCAAGGAATTCAAGGAGTGCGAGGCCTACGAGACGGCTTTCGCCCTCAAGGCGGAGGGCAAGATACGCCACGTGGGCATTTCCTTCCACGACCGCGCCGAAGTCCTGGAGCAGATACTCTCGGAGTATCCGCAGATAGAGCTGGTCATCATGCAGTTCAACTATGCCGACTGGGAAGATGCCGGGGTCCAGAGCCGCCTGTGCTACCAGACCTGCGAGCGGCACAATGTACCCATCGCCGTGATGGAGCCGGTCAAGGGCGGGTCGCTGGCCCATCTGCCGAAAGAGGCCCGGGACATTCTGGACGCGCTCACGCCCGGGGCCGCAGTCAAGCCCAGCGCAGCCAGCTACGCCATACGCTTTGCCGCCAGCTTCCCCAACAACATAGTGGTGCTGAGCGGCGTGAGCTCGCTTGAGCAGATGCGAGACAATCTTGGGTTCATGAAGGATTTCAAGCCGCTCAGCCAGGAGGAATTCGCGGCCATAGACAAAGTACGCGGGATTTTCCGCTCGCTGGGTCTCATTCAGTGCACCGCCTGCCGCTACTGCACCGACGGCTGCCCCATGAACATCCCCATTCCCGACCTTTTCGCAGACCTCAACGCAAAGGAAGTCTTCCACAACTGGAACAGCAAATGGTATTATGACGTACATGTCCAGCAGCGGGGCAAGGCCGGCGACTGCATAGAATGCGGCCAGTGCGAGAGCGTCTGCCCCCAGAAGCTGCCCATAATAGATCTTCTGAAAAAGGTCTCCAAAGCCTTCGATTAGGCAGCCGGCACAACAAAAAAGCCGCCCGCGAAACTGCGGGCGGCTTTTTGCTTGCGTAAATAAGTCTTATTTAAGCTTGGTGTAGCCGTATTTTGCCAGCTCGCCGAGCTCTTCCTCGATGCGGATAAGCTGGTTGTACTTGGCCATACGGTCGGTGCGGCTCAGGGAACCGGTCTTGATCTGGCCGGAGTTGGTAGCCACGGCGATGTCGGCGATGGTGGTGTCCTCGGTCTCGCCGCTGCGGTGAGAAGTAACGGTGGTGTAGCCATGACGGTGAGCCATCTCGATGGCGTCCAGAG
>CACXHG010000164.1 GCA_902767355.1 uncultured Bacteroidia bacterium | reverse complement strand
TGGAACGGTTCAGCGTCATCAGCAGTTTGACATCGGCGCGGTACTGCTCGCAATCCACTCCATAGCCGTCCAGCGGAGCCGAGGCGACCAGGGCGAAGTCCAGCCCGCCCCTTTCGGCAAGCGACTTTATATGAGCTATATCGGCAGCCGTATGACGGCGGAAAAACTTGTCCGGATAGTATATGGTCATCAGAAGCAGCCGGCGGCGCGAGAGTATATCTTCCGTGATATCGCTGCCGTCGGGACCTTCTATCAGAAAGTCGGCATCCGAAGCCTTAAGCTCCCCAGCCCCGTTCGTGACGGTGGTCACCGCATCCACAAAAGTCCATGTGGAGTCCGGCAGGTTGTCCAGAGTGAAAGTCTGCTGCACCCCGTCCTTCTCATAGAGGAATTCGGTGTCATAGGCCGCCGAGGCCTCTTGCGGCGGGGCTGCCACTATTTCGCTGCCAAGCTTATACACCGTGAATTCTTTCAGCGGCTCTTTTCTGCTGACATAGAGCAGGATAGCCACGGCATAGGCAGCGAACAGGCCCAAAAATATCCACTCGCGCACAGGATAGCGGAACAGCGAGACGCTCTTGCGTCCCACGAAGATTATTATCACGCAGGGCAGCAGAATCAGGTTTTTGAAGAAGGTCTGCCAATTGGTCAGATGTATAGCCTCGCCAAAGCAGCCGCAGTCGGCGATCGGGTTGAACACGGCCAGATACAGCGTCAGCGGCGTGAATATCGATATCAGTATCAGCGCCGGCCAGGCAAAGATGCGTATGCGCAGGCGCAGCAGCAGGGCCACGCCGGTCAGGAATTCCAGCAGGGCCAGCGCCACCCCGGCGGCAAGCGCCAGAGGCTGGAGGAAATCCAGATGGAAGGCTGTGAAATACTCCTTCATTATCAAGGAAGTACCCACCGGCGTGAGCATCTTCACAAAGCCGGAGAAGATAAACACCACGCCCACTATCAGCCGGCACAAGCGCACGAGAGCTTTCATAGGCGGCTCTTGATTTTAGCAAAGATATCTTCCGGCGGGAGTATATTGCCCGTGGCGGGATCCGCGCAGTCTATGCGGATAAAGTTCCTGTCGCTGTCGCAGCAGGCGCGGTACACGGCGCGCACCTTCTTCTGGAACTCGATGTCCGCCTCGTGAATGTCCTGGGCGCCCTGCAGGTAGTCGCGGTCGCTGCCGCTACGCTGGTGCCTGAGCTCGCTCTCCACAAAGCCGATGGGCACGTCCAGAAACAGGTTCAGGTCCGGCTGCGGAATCTTGAAATAATTGTATTCCAGATCAAATATCCACTCGCGCAGCTCGCCGGCTTTTTCAGCATCCTGAAGCTTGGCCGTCTGAAAGGCGATGTTGCTATAGACATAGCGGTCCAGCACCACGCAGAAACCGTCTTCGAGCCAGGCGTTTATCTGGCTGGCGGCCGCATGGCGGTCTTCTGCGAAAAGCAGCGCCACCAGCTGCGGATGCACCGCCTCGTTGGAGCCGTATTCGCCTTTGAGAAAATTGGAAATCAGGCCGCCGAACGGCTGCACGTCGTACCTCGGGAAATGGAGATATTTGAGCCTTTTACCGCTCTGCTCCAGATAATTGCACAGCATCTTCAGCTGCGTCGACTTCCCCGCCCCGTCCAGACCTTCCAGAACTATTAGCATATCGCGTCACTTTTGGTGTATCAATGCAAATATAACCAATAGTTCCGGATTCCGGCCCGCTTTGCGCGAAACTTTTTGCCGCCGTTGCCGCAGCGGCCTGCAAGTGGGAATCAAATGCAAAAACCATCCGCAAAACAGTCAAAATTTGCACAGTAAGTGAAGAAAAACTTCCTTTTCTGTACATAAATTGTTATATTTGCGCATAAAATAGCGCCATATATGATTAAGAAGAATCCTCTGCTGCAATATGCCGGCCTGCCGATTACCGGGGCAGACATAAAGACTTGCTTTCCAGACCTTGCTTCGCCGGCGAAGAAGATTCAGGCATTGGAGCAAAGCGGAGAGATCATCCGTCTCAAGCGCAATCTTTTCATAGTCAACAGCGAACTTACAGGCAAAGAAACAGACCCGTGCCTATGTGCAAATCACCTTTATGGGCCTTCTTATGTCTCTTTGCAATGGGCCCTTAGTTACTATGGGATGATTCCGGAGCAGGTCTTCTTGATGACATCCACAACCACCAAGCACTCCCGCTCTTTCAAAACGCCTATCGGCAGTTTCAGTTACCGGCAAGTTCCTGCATCGTATTTTCCAATAGGCGTCCAGAGTGTCGAAAAGGACGGCATCAACTTTCTGATAGCCAGCCGGGAGAAGGCCCTGTGCGACACAATTCTCTACGACAACTTTGTACCCCACCTGTCAGTGAAAGCACTTGGGACCTTTCTGGAAGAGGATATGCGGCTGGATATGGATATCCTGTACGAATTAGACACCGATATAATTGAGCAGTGCGCCAAGAGCGGGCGAAAGTCCCAAATTTTTAAAAACCTGATAAAGATTATCAAACGATGACAACATACGAATCAATGTTGGCCGAATATGCCAGAAACGGCAGTACGGCAACGCAAAATGCAGAGCAGGAAATATGTCAGAAGATAGCGCTGGCCGGACTTCGCCGGGGCGGTTTCTTTGACCATGCTGCCTTTTATGGCGGAACTTGCCTGAGACTATTCCACGGTTTACCCCGTTTTTCTGAAGACATGGATTTCTCTTTGACAGAGAAGCGAGGTGACATCCATCTGGAGAATTACTTTGACGCTATTCGGGAAGAGTTTAACCTGGCCGGCTTTGACGTGATCATTACCAAGAAGGACAAAAAGGCTTTTGGCAAGGTAGAATCCGCCTTCCTGAAAGAGAACACCGAGGCCTACGACATCAAGTTCCAGACTAAGAAAACGATAAAGGTCAAGATCGAACTTGACACCGACCCGCCCTTGTTGTTCAACACAGAGCAGAAGACCCTGCTACAACCATACTCGTGCCTTATCCGCTGCTTCACCCTGCCGGATCTGTTCGCAGGCAAGATGCATGCATTGGTTTACCGCGCGTGGCAGCGAAGAGTCAAAGGACGCGACTGGTTCGACTTCGAATGGTATGTGCGCTGGCGCGTCCCGTTGGACTGGAAGCACCTTCAGATTCGTATCAAGGAGTTTAACGGAAAGGATATGAGTCTCGAACAGTTTTTGGATGATCTCCGCGAAAAGATTGCCACTACAGATATTGACAATGTCAAGCGAGATGTTCTTCCATATATCGATGACAGTCAGAAGTCAACTCTGGATATCTGGTCGAACGACTACTTTCTGCAATTGGTGGACCTAATGAAAATCCAGCAGTAAGATGGCGGCAGCGGTCAAGATAATGGGAATCGTGAATGTCAATTCCGATTCTTTTTTCAGCGGAAGCAGGGTCGCTTCCGGGCAGGAATTCTGTGCACGGGTAGAGCACCTGTTCGCCGGCGGTGCCGACGTGGTGGACATCGGGGCGTGCTCTTCGCGGCCGGGCAGCACCTATCCAGGCGTGGAAGAGGAGTGGCGGCGGCTGGAGCCCGTGCTGCACCTGGTGCGCGGGCATTTGGCCGGAAAGCAGTTCTCAATCGATACCTTCTCGTCCGAAATCGTGCGGCGCGCTTACGGCATTATCGGGCCGTTCATCGTAAACGACATCACCGCCGGGCAGTCAGACCCCGCTCTGCTGCCGCTGGTGGCGCATCTGAATCTACCCTACATCGCCATGCACAACCTTCAGCCGCCGCATCTGGACGGCTGCCGCATCAGAAAGATAATCCGCACAAAGCCGGGCGAAAACGTGGTGGACAATGTGCTGCGCTACTTCCGCGGCTTT
>CACXHG010000163.1 GCA_902767355.1 uncultured Bacteroidia bacterium | reverse complement strand
TCCGCCGGGACATAAATCTCGTTGCCGGCCACGATGTCTTTTTTGATCTGCGCGGCCGCATCCGCGCAGAGCCCACGCACAAAGGGATGATTCAGTATCGAGAGCACATCCTTGTGATAAAAACCGCTGCTGCGACGGCCCATCTGCAGGGCGGAGAGCATGTCCATGAGCGAGGCCGTGGAGCTGTTGTGCAGCCCGTAGCCCATGGTCACATTTATGTGCCGGATATTCTCCGGAATGGAATTCAGCAGCGGCATCAGCAGGTTTTCGTCGGGCAGCACCACTGCGCAGGAATCCTCTCCGGCACTTGCCAGCTCCCTGGCAGCGGCTTTGGCCTGGGCCACGGCAGACGAAGCCGCTATGACCTTTATCTCCGGCCTGGAAGTGGCCTGCGCCTCTATCTCATATTTAGACTGATAGCGGCCTATGTAAGTCTTGATAAAGTGGGAGGCCTTGTTTGCCGGATCCTGCAGGCACTCCCCATAAAAATCCCAGTAAAAGTCGCCGTCAAACTCGCGGCGGATGAAGTCATACAGCTCTATCTCGCAGGAGCACAGTGCATTCTGACCTACCACGACGATGCGGTCGTAGCCGCCCAGCGCCTCTGCCGCGGCCGCCGTATCGCCCGCCTTCAGACGGCTTGCAACTTCCCGCTGCAGCATCCCCTCATAAGCTATGCCCCTGGCCTTCAGCGCCCCGTTGAAGGCCACATACAGATCGTCCAGAATCGCCCACAGACTCAGGAATTTTTTCTTCTGGTCGGAGTCCTTCCCGCTTACAATCACGCCCCAGAAGCGCCTGAGCGCATCCATCTGCTCCGGCGACAGAAACTCATAGCCGCTGTCCAGCTCGCGAAGGTCGCGGATATTCGCCAGCAGGCGGGCATGGTCCGCCATATATTTGTCAATATCGTTGAAGTCGCCGGCAAGGGTCTCGGCCAGCGGCACAAAGTCGTCAAAATCCTCGCAGGGGCGGTCATGTCTGTAGCAGACCTTGGCATATTCCTGCCAGAGGACATAGAGCAGCTCTATCTTGTCGGCCCGCTTGAGGGGCGACAGCTTTGCAAAGAGGTCACTTATTGTTATCAGGTCGGGCGAGAGCAGCGGCCGCTCGCTGCACTGCCCCAGATACTTCTGGAAAAACAGCGCCGAACGACGGCTGGGAAACACGAAAAGGCAGCGGCGCAGCGGCACGTCGCGCTGCCCGGTATAGGCCTTGGCAATCTGATATAGGAAGCTGTTCGTCATTCTCTGTATTTGTTTGCAATTGTGTCGATGGCAAATTTATACACGCAAGTGAGTAGAATTGCTACACATATCCCATAAATTATTCCGACCGCCACGTCCAGCGGAAAGTGATAGCCCAGATATATCCTGCTGTAAGAGACCAGGGCCGCCCAAACCAGCAGCACAATGCGCAGCCAGCGGTGGCCCAGAATGCCAGAAATGAGCATGGCAAAGCAGAAGGTATTGGCGGCGTGGGCCGAGAAAAAGCCGTAGGGACTGCCGGTGCCTGTCGGAAAACGCCCGGCAGAAGCCACCGCGTCGTAGCCTGGCCGCGGCCTGGCCACCAGCGCTTTGACCAGATTCGAGCCCCAGTCGCAGGCCAGATAGCCAAGTATGCATATCCCGACTGCAGCCAGCGCCGCCAGCCAGAATTTATCCCGCCGGACAGGACGCTTCAGGGCGTATGCTCCGCCCCGGGCGGAATAGGACTTTGGGAAAAAGCACAGCACAGCCAGCAGAAGATACATCGGAATCCAGACGGCTACCGCCGAGAGCGGCTTCATCACCGCGTCCAGGAAAGGCGTCCAAGCGCTGTTGACAGCCAGAAACAGCTGGCGGTCAATGGATATCAAATTATCGAGCACCATTTTTGCAGATACGGGGTACAATTTTACAAATATACCTTATTTTTGCCGCCGCAACAAACAGAAATATATGAGAAAAGCCACAATATTCCTTATCGCCGCAGCCGCACTGATGTCGATTGGCGGCGTCGCCTTTGCACAGACCCAAATTAGCGGCAAAGTGCTGGACGCCGAAACCCGCGAGGGCGAAGTCGCCGCCATTGTACAGCTGCTCCGCTCGGGCGAAAGCATTACCTATACCATCACGGATTCCCTCGGAGCGTTCCTGCTCAAGACCAGCGCCAGCGGACCGCTCAGCCTGAAGATAGAGAACCTGGGCCGCAAGACCATAGAGCACGGGTTCACAGCCGGGGGCGGAGCAATAGACTTGGGCGAATTCCTTATGGAAAACGACGCCGAAACGCTCAAGGAATCGTCCGTATCCGCACTCCGGACGCTGGTCAAGATAGACGCCGACCGCCTCAGCTACGATGTGGAGCATGACATAGATGCCAAGAGCCTGACGGCGCTGGATTTGCTGCGCAAGGTGCCCATGGTGACCGTGGATGCGCAGGACAATATCACCGTGAACGGCAGCTCGTCTTTCAAGGTCTATGTAGACGGCCGGCCTAACCAGATGCTGAGCAACAGCCCTTCGCAGATGTTCAAGGTGATGCCCGCCAGCCTAATCAAGAGCATCGAGGTGGTCACCAATCCCGGTGCGAAATACGATGCCGAGGGCACCGGCGGCATCCTGGACATCAAGACTATGGGCGGCCCCAGCGGCAATAATATGGTCAAGGACGGGATATACGGCACCGTCAATGCCGGCATCGACACCCGCGGCCGCAAAGACGGCGGCTTGAGCATCAACGCGCAGAAAGGCAAATGGACCTTCGGGGCAAACCTGCACGGCATGCTCGAAAGCGCAGACGGCATCCAGGCTCTGAGCACCACCACCTACAAATCTTCCCAGACGACCATCAAAAGCACTTCCGACGCATCCGAGCGCAAGGGCGGCGGAATGTTCGGCAACCTGAGCGTGGGCTTCGAGCCGGACAGCCTGAACCTGTTCAACCTGAGCGTGGGCATGCACCACTTCAAGCACAACTCCATAAGCGACGGAGCCCGCACGGAATATATCGTTGCAGGCGAGCCGGCTGGCGGCTACATGCAATCTACCGACAACATGATGAGCATGAGTTTCATCAACGCCAGCTTCGACTACCAGCATACTTTTGCCGACAGCAAAGACAAGACCCTGACCCTCTCATACCAGTATTCCGGCCGTCCGCAGAAAGGCCACAACAATTTTGACATGACCTACGACGACGGACGCCGGGAAAAACGCAGCTCCGTGACAGACGACATCTCTTCCGAGCACACTTTCCAGACCGACTTCACCTCCCCCGTCGGCCCGGGCCAGACGCTCTCCAGCGGCCTGAAGTATATCTTCCGCCACAACAGCGCGGACGACGCCTACAACGGCATACAGAGCATCTACGACTATTATAACCACATAGGTGCCGCTTATACCGAATATACCGCCACCATCAGCAAACTGGTGATGACCGCCGGATTGCGCTATGAACACACTTTCCAGATGGTCGATTATGACCTGGCGGACAAGAATTTCGACATCAACTACGGCAACCTGGTGCCCAACGCCAGCCTGCAGTGGAACCTCTCCCCGACGAGCAACCTGAGCCTGAGCTATAACATGCGCATCCGCCGCCCCGGCATCAACTCCCTGAACCCCTATGTGGACCAGGCCGACCCCAATGCCAAATCCTACGGCAACCCCGACATCCAGGCCGAGAAGAATCACCGCATAGCCTTCGGCTACAACTTTGCCAGCCCCAAATGGGTTCTGAGCGTCAAGCTGCGCGAACGCCTCGGCAGTGGCGGAATCGAGCAGTATTCTTTCTACGACGGCAGCGTCCCCAACACCACCTACGGCAACATAGTGAGCCAGAGCAGCACCGGACTGGACATCTTTGCCAACTGGAACATCAACAGCGCCACACGCCTCTATATCAACGGAGACATAGATTACGACATCTACAGCAGCAAAGAGCTGGATGCACGCAATTCCGGCTTTGACAGCCACGTCTTCGCCGGCTTCCAGACCTCGATTTTCTGGAATATGCGCCTGAGTCTGAACACCTTCATCCACGGTGGAGACATCTCCCTCCAAGGCCACGGATCACCCTTCAGCTTTGGCATGCTGGGCCTGACCAAGACCTTCTTCGGCGACAGGCTGAGTGTCAACCTCCAGGGCATGACGCCCCTGTTCTCACGTAACCTGACAATTCACGAGTGGTCCGAAGGCGAGGACTTTGCCAGCGAGAGCATCATAAAGATCCCCGTCCAGAATATCGGCATACACCTCAGCTACAGCTTCGGACAGATGCGCGGCGGCAGCAAGAAGGTTAAGCGCAGCATCAACAACGACGACATAGAACAGAGCACCTCCGGTGACAGCATCATTCCATCTGGCACCGGAGGCGGCATGGGAGGTATGTAGCCCTAAAGCACCGGCAGGATGTAATCCCACACCAGGCCTATTTCGACCTGCATGTCAGCCACTTCTGCCGTAATGGCCATCACGGCGTCCTTCTCGGGCATAACTATTATATATTGGCCGTAGGCACCGTCTGCGCGATAGGCATTGTGGCGGCAGCGCCACATCTGATAGCAGTAGCCCTGATGCCAGTCGGGGCGGGTGTCGGTGGCGGGGTCGAAGCCTTCCGGGCGGTTGTCTATCTGGCACTTGCTCATCTCGGCAACCCACTCTGCCGGCAGCACCTGTTTACCCTTCCACTGGCCCCTCTGGAGCAGCATCTGCCCGGTCTTGGCCATGTCTTCGGTTTTGAGATACAGGCCCCAGCCTCCGAAGTTAATGCCTTGGGGGCACTCTTTCCAATAGGGTTTTTCAATCGCGAGAGGTTCCCAGAGGCGCGGCTGCAGGTAGTCCACAATCTTCTCGCCGGTGACCTTGGTGACTATGGCAGAGAGCATGTAGGTGCCTATCGTGTTGTAGCAGAAAAAAGTACCGGGCCGGCGCTCCACGGGAAAGGACAGGAAATGCTTAACCCAGTCGGGCTCGCTCTCGTCGTAGCGTATCTCGTTGGTATGCTCCGCCTCGTGGCCGCAGCTCATGGTGAGCAGGTCGCGCACGGTGATGGCGCGCATATTGTCACTCAGCTCTGCAGGGAGCTTGTCGGGGAAGAAATCCACCAGGTGGTCGTCCAGCTCGAGCAGGCCTTCGCTCACCGCAAAGCCCACGGCGATAGAGGTGAACGTCTTGCTCACAGAGTGCATTACGTGCGCGCTGTCCGGTGCCGCAGGCTCCATCCATCGCTCGGCAATCACCTTGCCGTGCTGCAGCAGCATTGCGCTGTGTATGGTCTGTCCGGCATCTGCCTCGGCCTTGAGCCAGGCCTCGAAGGCTTCCTGCTGCCCCGCCTCGGCCTTGCCGCGCGGCAGACGGCTGCTGTCTTTGGGTGCGCAGCCGGCCAGAGTCAGGATGGCCGCCGCAAACAAGAAGAAGAATCTTTTCATAGTCCTTTTATTTTTGGTTAAAATATTTCCATAGAGGCGCGGCCATCAGGGCCTGCAAGATCTGGTTGTTTTCCAGCAGCTGGCGCACATATTCCGGGCTTTTGAGAAAGACCTCGATGTCTTCGGTAGGGTCCAGGTCCTGCCCAGCCACCTTCTCCACGCCTACAGCCAGAAAGCTGTGGGCCAGGTTGTTGCTGGTGGCCGGATTGGGAGCCAGCGTCATCCACTGCTGCCAGGTGCCGCCGGCATAGCCGGTCTCCTCCAGAAGCTCGCGCCGTGCCGCCTGAAGCGGCGTCTCCCCCGGCTCTATCATCCCGCAGGGAAGCTCGAAGCAGGTGTTGCCCAGGCCGTGGCGGTACTGGCGCTCCAGCACGAACTGCCCGCTGGAAGTTATGGCTATCACATTCACCCAGTCCGGGTATTCCAGCACGTAATAATGGTCGTTGACGCGGCCGTCCGGCAGGCGACACACATCACACCTTGCAGTAAGCCACGGCGCTTTTTTCACGAGATACTCACTCTGAAGCACCTCCCACTTGCCATCTTCGTTTATAGTGTTTTCCATCACAATGCAAAATGGACAGTGGTCTCGTAGTCGTTCCAGTTGCGCAGGTCCAGCGTGATGTTCTGCTGGTCATACACGTTGCTGTACTGGGTATCCTCCACAGTTCCGTTTTCCCACACCAGGTCTTTCCAGTGCACCTGCGCCAGGCATTCCTGAGCCTCTTCCAGAGTGAGAATACCGCTGTGCGCCTTCAGATAGGCGCCGGCAATACAAAGTGCGGCCAGAATGCCGACTATCCAAAGAATAACTTTTTTCATAATATAGGATTATTGATTGTTCGAAAGGAATCTCAGCTGGGCTTCCAGCATTTCAAGCCGTGGCATCGCATATCCGGCAGCGGCGGCCATTGCAATCGGGCGCGAATAGAGATAATCTATCTCCATGGGGCGGCCGTTGTCGTAGTCCAGCTTCATCGAGGGTTTGTAAGGGGTCATCCTGTCGGTTGCGGCCAGCTGTTTGTCGGCAAATGCCTCGTCCAGAGCCTCAACGCCACAGGCCCTGGCCGCTCCTATTACTTCCAGCATCTGCTCGCGGACCAGCCGTCGGGTGGCGGGATTGGCAAGCAGTTCCGCGGTGGATGTATTAAGGGCCACCGTCATCCCGTTGAAGGGCATATTCCACACCGCCTTGCGCCAGCGGGCCAGGAGATAATCGGCGGTGTAGGTTTCCACGCCGGAGTCTTTGAAGTCGCTTACCAAAGCCTCCAGTCTGGCAGTGTCGCGGCAGGAATAGTTTGCAATCGTGAGGCTGCCGTAGTCCATGTGGCAGATGTGACCGGGGCCGGTTTTGGACGAACAGATAAATGCTGTGGCCGCCGCGATCTGCAGCCCGGGCATCGCCTTTTGCAGGTCGTCTTCCATACCGATGCCGTTCTGGATCAGAACCACCAGCGTTTCGGGGCCGGC
>CACXHG010000162.1 GCA_902767355.1 uncultured Bacteroidia bacterium | reverse complement strand
CTCCTTGGGCAGCATACGGAAGGCCACCACAATAAACATATCGGCATCCAGGGCGCGCAGCTGCTCCAGGAAATCGGGGCTCTTCAAAGAGACGGGCTGCAGCAGCGGCAGGTTGTGCTCCACGGCGAACTGCTTCACGGCGCTTTCGCTCATCTTGAGGCCTCGGCCGCTGGGCTTGTCGGGCACAGTCACCACTGCGGCAATCTCATATTCGCTCTCCAAAAGGGCTTTGAGAGGCCCCACGGCAAACTCCGGGGTACCCATATACACAATCTTGATTACGCCGCGGTTCTTTCTGAAAATATTGGTAGCCTTGCGCACCATCTTGCCAATCTTTTTAAACAACTGAGATATACGGTATTTTAGCATGCTGAAGTCGAAACTCTTTTCGCTGATGGCCGCCCAGCTCAAGAACATGCCGACTGGCAGCAGCACCGCCGACGATACGAAGGCGCCCTCGAAAGGCGTCACGGCCCCGTCGCGGGCCAGCTTCTTGCCGCTGATGTCCACCACCCAGTAGAGCAGGAAGATGAGCGACGAGATGATTACCGGCGCACCCAGGCCGCCCTTGCGCAGTATGCTGCCCAGCGGCGCCCCGATGAAGAAGAACAGAAGGCAGGCCAGCGAAAGGGTGAACTTGCGGTACTGCTCTATGGTCATCTTGCGGATAGGGGAGACGTAGCGGTAGGTATTGCGATCGAACTCTTCCAGCGCCACTTTCTGCGCAGCTACATTTTCCAGGGCATGCTGCGTGAGCTCCAGGTCGCGGGCGGTGGAGGTTGTCATCACGCTGTCGCGCCAGTGCCGGTAGCTCCAATTGGGAGCCTCGCTCAGGTTCTTGTACATCACCAGCGAAGAATCTACCTGATTCATATATTTGTATGAGGTAGAAAAGGTGAACCGGCGGGCGCTGGCGGGGCGCAGCTCTGCATACTCGGTGCTGAGCGAGTCTATGTCGTGGGTCAGAGTCTTGAGGTCCTTGGCCATGATTTCGTTGCCGAAGCGCTCGTCGTCGCTGCGCTCGAAAGAATAGTCGTCGCGCGAAACTATCATCTGCTGCTCGTCGAAGGTGATGATGTTCTGCTCCAGGGTCGTGTCGCGGCTCTTGAACACATTGTTCTCCTGATAGGAGGTGCCGTTGTACATCTTGAAGATGATGGTGGCGCCGTCGTCGGAGACGCGTATGGAGCCGGAATCGGCCACCGTGAGGGAGGTGTTGCCGGTGCCGGAGGTGTGGTCGTACACGATGATGTCGTGCATCAGCCCGGTCTCGTCGTCGCTCTCGTTCACCCGCAGCATATAGCCCTCGATGCCGTCGTAGAACATGCCGGTGGGGATCTTGATGACCTCCTTGGTGCGGCCTATGTCGTCGCGCAGCGCATAAATCTTCTTATACGCCACCGGGATGAGGTCGTTGGAGATAAAGAAGGCACCGATGGAGATGGCCACGGCCACGAAAACCAGCGGCCGCAGCACCCTTTCCAGCGAGATGCCGGCGCTCTTGATGGCCAGCAGCTCGTTGTTCTCGCCCATGCCGCCCAGGGTCATGATGGAGGCCAGCAGGGTGGCCAGCGGCAGCACCAAGGGCAGCAGGGTGGCGCTGCCCCACATCATGAATTCGAAGATCACGCCCAGCGACAGACCCTTGCCGACCAGTTCGTCTATATACAGCCACAGGAACTGCATCACCAGGATGAACAGCACTATGGAGAACGTCAGAACGAACGGTCCCAGAAAAGATTTGAGTATGTACTGGTCGAGCTTCTTCACTTTTTATGCGGTAGCCAGTTCTTTGAGTTTGGCAAAGGCCTCGGCAATGCCAGCAATATTCTTGCCACCTGCGGTTGCAAGGAACTTCTGTCCGCCGCCGCCGCCCTGGATTGCCTGTGCCCCCTGGCGGATATCTTTGCTGGCGTCGCGGCCGGCTGCCACCAAGTCGTCGGTGTACATCAGCACCAGGCAGGGCCTGTGGTCTGCCGATTCGAAGGCGGCCACGAAAGCAGTGCCAGTGCACTCGCCGTGCAGGTCATGGGCGATGCTCTTGGCCATATCCATGGACGGGCAGTTGTCCAGAGTGAGCAGCTGGATGCCGCCCACGCTCTGCGCCTTCTTGAGAATATCGGCCTTCATATCGGCCATTTTGTCTTTCTGGATGGCCTCCATTGCCTTCTTGTACTGCTCGTTTTCTGCAATGATGCGGCCCACAGCCGCTGCCGGGTCGCCGTTGTTGCCGAACATGGCCTTGACCTTCTCCAGTATGTCTTCCATCACATCCACGGAGAGCTCGGCATTGACGCCGGTAGTGGCCTCGATGCGGCGCACGCCGGCTGCCACGGCTCCCTCGGAAAGGATTCTGAAATAGCCGATATTGCCCGTGGCGGGAGCGTGGCAGCCGCCGCAGAGCTCAACCGAGTCGCCAAACTTGATCATGCGCACCTTGTCGCCGTACTTCTCGCCGAAGAGGGCCATGGCGCCCTTGGCGCGGGCTTCTTCTATGCCGATCTCGCGGAATTCCTCGAGCGGGGCGTTGGCGCGGATGAGGGCGTTGACCATGCGCTCCACCTTGTCCAGGGTCTCCTTGGAGACTTTCTCATAGTGCGAGAAGTCGAAGCGGAACGAAGCGGGACCTACATAGGAGCCCTTCTGCTCCACATGGGTACCCAGCACCTTGCGCAGCACGTAGTGCAGCAGGTGGGTTGCGGAGTGGTTGTTGGCGATGTTGATGCGGCGCTCTGTGTCCACGCTGGCGCGGAACCCGGCCGCAGGGTCTGCGGGCAGGCGGTCCACCAGGTGTATGGACAGGCCGTTCTCCTTGATGGTATTGAGTACCTGAAGTACCTCGCCGTCTTCGGAGCGTATCTCGCCGGTGTCTCCTACCTCGCCGCCCATCTCGGCATAGAACGGGGTGCGGTCCAGCACAATCTGGAACTGCTCCTTGCCCTTGGCCTTGACGGTGCGGTATTTGACTATCCGGGCGTCGGCCTCGGTAAAGTCGTAGCCCACAAACTCGCTCTGGGCGTCGGGAATGAGCTCCACCCAGTCGCCGGCTTCGATGGCGGTGGCGTTGCGGGCGCGGTTTTTCTGCTTCTCGAGCTCTACATTGAACTCCGGCAGGTCTATGGTGTAGCCGTTTTCGCGGGCGATTAGCTCGCTCAGGTCTATGGGGAAACCGAAGGTGTCATAGAGGGTGAAGGCATCCACGCCGCTGATGACCTTGCTGTCCTTGGACTTGGCCATGATGCTGTCCATGAGCCTGATACCCTTGTCCAGGGTGCGCAGGAAGGCCTCTTCCTCTTCTTTGATCACGCGGGTGATGAGCGTCTGCTGGGCCTTGATCTCGGGGAAGGCGTCGCCCATCTCGGCCACCAGTGTGGGCACCAGCATGCACAGGAAAGGCTCCTTGAGGTCCAGGAAGGTATAGCCGTAGCGCACTGCGCGGCGCAGGATGCGGCGTATCACATAGCCGGCCTTGTTGTTGCTGGGCAGCTGGCCGTCGGCGATGGAGAAGCTGATGGCGCGAATGTGGTCGGCGATGACGCGCATGGCCACTGCGGTTTGCTCGCTCTCGGTGTAGCTCTTGCCGGAAAGGGCCGCGATGGCCGCGATCATTCCGGTGAACACGTCGGTGTCGTAGTTGCTCTTCTTGCCCTGGAGGGCCATGCAGAGGCGCTCGAAACCCATGCCGGTGTCGATGTGGCGGGCGGGCAGGTTCTCCAGGCTGCCGTTGGCCTTGCGGTTGTACTGCATGAACACCAGGTTCCATATCTCGATGACCAGCGGGTGGCCTTCGTTCACCAGCTCTGCACCGGGCTTGGCGGCGATTTCGGCCTCGTCGCGAAGGTCAATGTGGATCTCG
>CACXHG010000161.1 GCA_902767355.1 uncultured Bacteroidia bacterium | reverse complement strand
CGGCGAGCGCGACCAGGCGCACAAGATTATAGCCGAAAACTACAACGCCCCCGTGGTGGCGGTGCTGACCTGCGCCCTGGACGAAGAATCCCAACGTCAGTTCGATGCCGTCATCAGCCTCGGCGACAGCGCCGGCAGCATAGTCAAGAAAGTCAAGGATGCCACCTTTGGCGACTCTCACGAACCCCAAACCGACGAAAGCGTGCTTTCCGCCCGCGAAAAAGAAGTACTGGTGTGCGTGGCCAAGGGCATGCAGAACAAGGAGATCGCCGACCTGTTCAACATCTCTACCCACACGGTTATCTCCCACCGCAAGAACATCAGCCGCAAGACCGGCATCCGGTCCATTGCCGGCCTCACCGTGTACGCCCTGCTCAACAACCTGCTGGACATTAACGAGTCGGTGGAATAATTACTATCTTTGGCTGTACAATATCACAGCCTATGAAACTCACATACTGCTTTGCCGCCATCGCTGCGGCGCTGCTGCTGGCTCTGAGCTCCTGCAAAGGCGCAAGTGGCGATGCCGCGCCCGTCAACGTCATTTTCGAAACCGACATGGGCAACGACATAGACGATGCCATGGCGCTGGACATGCTCTACAAATGGGTCGATGAAGGCAAGGTGAATCTGCTGGCCATCATGATAAACAAGGAGGGCACCTCGCCCGCCGAGTTTATAGATATCATGAATACCTTCTACGGCCATCAGGTGCCGATAGGCCTTCGCTCGGGCGATGCCCCGGCACGCATCGGCGGGGTCAATTTCGCCGAGCTGATATCCCAGATGCGGGACACGGTCGGCGCCCCGGTCTTCACCCGCTCACTGAAAGGCTACGACAATCTGCCCGACGCCGTTTCCCTATACCGCGACATCCTGTCCGGGATGCCGGATAAATCCGTAAAAATCATCTCGGTAGGCTTTCTGGGCAATCTGGACAAGCTGCTTAAAAGCGAGCGCTCTCTGATAGAGAAAAAGGTTATTTCGCTCACCACCATGGGCGGTTGGCTGACTGCCCCCAATGCAGAATTCAACATAAACGGCGACCTGGACGCCAGCCGCAGGGTGTTCGCCGACTGGCCCACGGAGATTGTGACCTCGCCCTTCGAGGTCGGTGCGGCAATTTGCTACCCGGGCGAAAGTATAGAAAAGGATTTGGACTGGGGCATCCCCCACCCGATGCGCGAAGGCTATCTGGCCTACTGCCCCATGCCCCACGACCGCCCCTGCTGGGATCTGACCGCCGCGCTCTATGCGGTGGAGGGCGGCGACTGGTTCACGCTGTCGGAATCCGGGACGCTTGAAGTAAGCGAAAGCGGGGTGACGACGTTCTCGCCGTCCACCAACGGCCGCCAACGCTACCTCTCGGTTACGCCGGAGCAGGCCGCAGCCATACGGGAGCATTTCGTAGAGATTATCACCCGCAAGCCCGCGTGCCGGCAGTAGTCCGCTCCGGCGCGAAGTACAGATCTGCCGGCAGTTTGGTACTTCGCGGCAGGTTATGAGGTATTTCAGCGTAAAAAGTGCTTCTGAGGTACAGATTTGACCACAATTTTGTACTTCGCGGCAGCAACAGCGCTCAGCAGCTGGAGCGCACCACCAGCGTGGGCGGAATGAGCTTCTGCAACTGGGGGTCGGGCTCGCCTGCCTTTCGGGCGTCCATAATTCTGAAAAGCGTATCCACCGCCAGTTCCGAAGCCTGGCGCAGCGGCTGCTCCACCCGCGTCACCGCCGGGTCCAGAAAATCCAGAAACCCGTTGTTGTCGAACGAGATGACGCCTACGTCCTGCCCTACCTTCAGGTTCAACTCCCGCAGGGCGTCTATGGCCCCCAGCAGGATGGTCGCACTGAAGGCGAAAATTGCATCGAAAGCCTTCCTGCCGCCGCCGAAAATCCTGATGACCTGGTCGTGGCCGTTCTCCACGGAAAAAGCGTCGCCGACGGCCTCGGAATCCACCGTCTTGCCCTTGAGCGCCTCCTTGAAGCCGCGCAGGCGCTCCTGGTTTGGCATGGAAGACGGCACGCCCTGTATGGCCAGAATGCTCCGGTAGCCGCGCTCCAGCAGAAATTCGGTGGCGATTTTGGCCCCGGCATAGTTGTCGGTGCACACATACGGCAGGCCGGTCTGCCTGAAGTGACGGTCTATCAGAACGACCGGCGTGGTGCGGCTGATCTGCTCCAGGCGGGCGGGCGAAGCGGCCACGGGGACGCATATAATCCCATCCACCTTACGGCTGATGAACATCTGCAGGGCCTGCTGCTCCTCTGCCTCAGTCTCCTGCGAGTCCGCCAGCAGCGTGTGATAGCCCCGCAAAGAGAGCAGGTTGATGATGATGCCGGAGAGGGTCGCGAAGAAAGGGTTGTCGATGCCGGGCACCAGCAGCCCCACAGTCTTGGACTTTTTGGTGCGCAGGGTCTGCGCCACCAGATCCGGCTGATAATTGAGCTCGCGGGCGGCCATGGTGACCAGCTCCACCGCCTTGCTGCTGATGCGGTATTTCTCTGCCTGCCCGGTGAGCACGCGCGACACCGT
>CACXHG010000160.1 GCA_902767355.1 uncultured Bacteroidia bacterium | reverse complement strand
GCTGACCTGCGAGAGGATGGCGCTGCCGATGGCGATATCCGGCTGGATGGCGCCGCAAGTGCCCATGCGTATCATGGTCAGGCGCCGATGTTCCGGCTTGATCTCGCGGCTGGCGAAATCCACATTGGCCAGGGCGTCCAGTTCGGTGGCCACTATGTCTATATTGTCGCAGCCTATGCCGTGCGACAGGCAGGTCATCCTGCGGCCCTTGTAGGTACCTGTAAAATGCTTGAACTCACGGTTCTGCCCCTCATCTTCGAAAGAGTCGAAATACGAGGCGATCATGGTCACGCGGTCAGGGTCGCCCACCATCAGAACGGTGTCGGCCAGATGTTCGGGTTTGATGTGCAGATGGAATACGCTTCCATCGGAATTTATAAGGAGTTCTGATTTAGGAATCATAATGATTTACGCTGCTAATTTGTTACAAATATAACAAAAAAGCAGCGCAAAACCTTCGGATTGCCAAAATGACATCTACAGCAACTTGGAAATTGCATTCACGAGGGCCTCGACGGTGGCCGTGATGATATCCTTGTTGGCGGCAAAGCCGTAGTATATCTGGCCCTTGTTCTCTACCTGGATGTGCACCTTACCGATGTCGTCGGTGCCCTTGTTGATGCTCTGGATGAGCATCTCCTCCAGGTTTATCTTGCGGTGGACAAGGGTTTTGACGGCCGAGAAGGCCGCGTCGATGGGGCCTATGCCGCCGCAGGTGGCGGTGCAGCTCTCGCCGTCTATGTCCAGGGTGACGGTCGCCATAGGGATGGCATTCTTGCCGCAGACAACCTGCAGGTAGCTAAGCTTGATTTTCTGGGTGATATTGCCCTCGGCAACGCCGGCCAGCTCGTAGAGGTCGGCATCGTCTATGTCCTTCTTGCTGTCGGCCAGGCGCAGGAATTTCTCATAGGCGATGGCCAGATCCTGGGCGGAGAGGTTTATGCCCAGCCGCTGGAAATGATGGTTGAGGGCGGCGCGGCCGCTGCGGGCGGTGAGGGCTATGATGGAGTCGTTCAGGCCTATGTCGGTCGGGTCTATGATCTCGTAGCTCTCGCGGTTCTTGAGCACTCCGTCCTGATGTATGCCCGAAGAATGGGCGAAGGCGTTGCGGCCCACAATGGCCTTGTTGGGCTGCACGGGCATGCGCATCATAGACGACACCTGATGCGAAACCTTGGTTATCTGCTTGATGCGTATATCAGTATATACAGGGAACTCCTTGCGGCTCTTGATGGCCATGACCACCTCTTCCATGGCGGTATTGCCGGCGCGCTCGCCTATGCCGTTGATGGTGGTCTCCGCCTGGCGCGCACCGGCCATGATGCCGGCCAGGGTATTGGCGGTGGCCATGCCCAGGTCGTTGTGGCAGTGGGTAGAGATAATCACCTTGTCTATATTGGGCACATTGTTCACCAGATAGGCAATCTTGGCGCCGAACTCCTCCGGGAAACAATAGCCCGTGGTGTCGGGGATGTTGACCACGGTGGCACCGGCAGCGATCACGGCCTCTACCACGCGGGCCAGGTATTCATTGTCTGTGCGGCCGGCATCCTCTGCATAAAATTCTACGTCATCAACCTTATTGCGGGCATACTTCACGGCTGCCACGGCACGCTCGATAATCTCTTCGCGGTTGGAGTTGAACTTATATTTAATATGATAGTCGGAGGTGCCGATACCGGTGTGGATTCTTTTCAGGCGGGCGAAATGCAGCGCATCGGCCGCGGCATCGATATCCTTTTCCACAGCGCGGGAAAGGGCGCAGATACGGGACTCGGTAATAATTTTTGAAATTTCCGCCACCGACTTGAAATCGCCCGGGCTGGAAATCGGGAAACCGCACTCTATAATATCAACTCCCAGTGTCTCAAGGAGTTTTGCCAATTCAATCTTTTCAATCGTGTTCAGCTGGCAGCCGGGAACCTGCTCCCCATCGCGCAGCGTGGTGTCAAAAATGTAAAGCTTGTCGTTCATAATCGGTACTTCGCGTAGCATTTATGGCCACAAATTTGGGATATTTTGGTGAATTATAATAAAAAAAATTTACATTTGCAAGCGATATGAAAAACACACTGTCAACTCTCGTCGTGATTAGCCTAAGCGTGGTTTTGGTACTACGCGTGCTATGCTTTTAAAGTGGAATCCGCGGGAAATAGTGATAATTTGTAATATTAAGCGCTGGTTGGATTTCACTTGTTAATTGTGAGGTTCAACTTTTTTTTATTTGTAAAACTTATGGCAACACTTCGAAGCAGCAAAACTTTTCTGGGCCGGGAGATGGCCGGAGCACGTGCCCTATGGAAGGCCAACGGAATGAAAAACAGCCAGGTAGGCAAGCCTATCATAGCCATTGTGAACTCATTTACCCAGTTTGTGCCGGGGCATGTACACCTGCATGAGGTGGGCCAGATGATAAAGAAGGAGATAGAGAAGCAGGGCTGCTTCGCCGCCGAATTCAACACCATAGCCATAGACGACGGCATAGCCATGGGCCACGGCGGCATGCTCTACAGCCTCCCTTCGCGCGAAATAATTGCCGACAGCGTGGAATATATGTGCAACGCGCACTGCGCCGACGCCATGATCTGCATCTCCAACTGCGACAAGATAACCCCCGGCATGCTGATGGCCGCCATGCGGCTCAACATCCCGGCGGTGTTCGTCTCCGGCGGCCCCATGGAAGCCGGCAATGTCGGAGGCAAGGATTGCGACCTTATAGATGTAATGGTTGCCGGCGGCGACAAGGGCGTCGGCCGCTGGACCCTCAGCAAATATGAAAACAAGGGCTGCCCTACCTGCGGCTGCTGCTCCGGAATGTTCACCGCCAACAGCATGAACTGCCTGAGCGAGGCCCTGGGCCTGGCCCCGGTCGGCAACGGCACCATCCTGGCCACCCACGTCAACCGCAAGAACCTCTTCCTGAAAGGGGCGCAGCTGATAGTCAAGCTGGCCAAAGAGTATTACTTCCAGGACAACGACAAGGTCCTGCCCCGCTCCATCGCCACCAAGGCTGCATTCGAGAACGCCATGAAACTGGATATAGCCATGGGCGGCAGCACCAACACCGTGCTCCACCTGCTGGCAATTGCCCACGAAGCCGGAGTGGATTTCACCATGGCCGACGTGGACCGTCTCTCGCGCCAGATTCCGGTCATCTGCAAGGTGGCGCCCAACGGGCACTACCACGTGCAGGATGTCAACCGCGCCGGCGGCGTTATGGGCATACTTATGGAGCTGGACCGCAAGGGGCTGCTGGACACCACCACAGGCCGCGTGGATTACCCTTCGCTCAAGGAGGCCATGTTCGCCAACACGGTTTTCGGCGGCGACAAAAATTCGATATACCTCTCCGCCCCCGGCGGCAAGCGCACCACAGAGATGGGCAAGTGCAAGAAGATGTACAAGGAGTTTGACACCGACCGAGAGGGCGGATGCATAAGAGATATAGAGCACGCCTATCTGAAAGACGGCGGCATCGCCGTGCTCTACGGCAACATCGCCCCCAACGGCTGCATAGTCAAGACGGCCGGCGTGCCGGAGGAAATCCTCAGGTTCAACGGCCGTGCGATAGTATTCGAGAGCCAGGAAGATGCCGTGGACGGCATCCTGGGCGACAAGGTCAAGGCCGGCGACGTGGTCGTGATACGCTACGAAGGTCCCAAGGGCGGCCCCGGCATGCAGGAGATGCTCTACCCCACCTCATTCTTGAAGAGCAAGCATCTGGGTCAGCAGTGCGCCCTTATCACAGACGGCCGTTTCTCGGGCGGCACCAGCGGCCTTTCCATAGGCCATATTTCTCCCGAGGCCGCCGCCGGCGGGCCGATTGCCCTCCTGCAGGACGGAGACATAATCAACATCGACGTTCCGGGCCGCACCATCAACGTGGACGTGCCACCGGAGGAACTGGACCGCAGGCGCTCCCTGATAGATAAATATGCACCCAAAGACCGTCAGCGCCCCGTCAGCCGCGCCCTGCAGGCCTATGCAGCACTGGCCGACAGCGCAGACAAAGGCGGCGTGAGAATCATCAAATAGAAAAACAGTTATGCAGCAGGCTAAACATATATCCGGCGCAGACGCGCTCATAGAAGCCATCCTGGCAGAAGGCATAGAAACCGTTTTCGGCTATCCGGGCGGAAGCATAATCCCCATCTACAACCGGCTCTACGACTATACCGACCGGCTGCGCCACATCCTGGTGCGGCACGAACAGGGCGCCGTGCACGCCGCAGAAGGCTACGCCCGCGCCTCGGGCAAGGTCGGCGTGTGCCTGGCCACCAGCGGCCCCGGAGCCACCAATTTCGTGACCGGCATAGCCGACGCCATGATGGACTCCACCCCCATCGTGTGCATCACAGCCCAGGTACAGGCCGACAAGCTGGGCACCAACTTTTTCCAGGAAGCCGACATGCTGGGTATCACCACCCCCATCACCAAGTGGAACTATCAGATAACCAAGGCTTCTGAAATTGCCGTGGTGGTGCCGCAGGCCTTCCATATTGCCCGCAGCGGCCGCCCTGGCCCAGTGCTCATCAGCCTGACCAAGAACGCGCAGGAAGAGATGTGCGACTATGTTTACGACAAGGAGTACGCCCTGAGCCAGATGGTGCAGGTGGTTCGCCCTGACGAGAGCGAAAAGATATCCAAGCGCATAGAGAAGGCCATCGAACTGCTGAACGCTGCCGAGAAGCCGCTGATAATCGCCGGCCAGGGAGTCATAATCTCCGGGGCCGAGAACATTCTGGCCAAGTGCGCCAACAAGGCCTGCATCCCCGTGGCCTGCACCCTGCTGGGCCGCAGCGCCATGAACTTCCACGACCATTACTACATCGGCATGGTGGGCATGCACGGCAACATCCCGGCCAACAAGATGACCCAGCAGGCCGATGTGATCCTGGCGGTGGGCATGCGCTTCTCCGACCGAGTCACCGGCCGGGTTTCCAAGTACGCCCCCAACGCCAAAATCATACATATCGACATAGACAAGACCGAGTTCAACAAGAATGTTACGGTAGATGTGAAGATCCACGGCGACGCCAAGTCGGTACTGGAGCGAATCTACCCCAAGCTCGTATTCAAAGACCGCGAGGCCTGGCGCAAGTATGGCTACGACCAGTATGCCTACGAACGCGAGAATGTCATCTACCCCAAGCTGAACAGCGTCTCGCTCAACATGGCCCAGGTGGTCAACGCCATCAACGACCACTATATCGAGCGGGTTTCCGAGCGCAAGAACACCGAGTTCGGAGAGAACGTGATACTGGTGACCGACGTCGGCCAGAACCAGATGTTCGCGGCCCGCTATCTCAAACTCACCCGCAAGTCCGGCTGGATCACCAGCGGCGGCCTGGGCACCATGGGCTTCGGCCTGCCTGCCGCCATCGGAGCCAAATGCGGCCGTCCCGACGCCCAGGTGGTGCTCATCTGCGGCGACGGCGGCTTCCAGATGACCATGGAAGAGCTGGGCACCATACTCCAGAGCGACATAGACATAAAGATAGTACTGCTCAACAACGCTTTCCTGGGCATGGTGCGCCAGTGGCAGGACCTCTTTTACGACAAGCGCTTCTCCCAGACGCGCCTGGTGAATCCCGACTTCGAACTCATCTGCAAGGCATACAAGGTTAAATACCGCTGCTGCTCCTCTCCTGCCGACATAGAGGCCGCTGTAGAGGAGATGGCCGCCAGCAAGGGCCCCTTCATGCTGGACGCCTATGTGGATGCGGACTCCAACGTATTCCCCATGATACCCGGCGGCAAGAGCCTGGACGATATCAGAATCAAATAACTATAGGACTATGGAAGAAAGAATGGACAAATATGTTGTGGACGCGATGGTGCGCAACCGTCTGGATATACTCAACCGCATCACCTCCCTGTTCATAGTCAAGAACCTTCCGGTGCTGACGGTGACCTTCACCGCCACGGAAAACAACATGGCCGTGATAAACCTCATCTGCCTCTGTCCGGACGAGAACATCATGAAACGCATTATGAACCAGGCCCACAATTTTGTGGATATCTCCGAGATATATTATACCAAAGCATTTAATCCAAAAAGACAATAAAAATCATGGCAAAAATCAATTTTGGCGGCGTAGAGGAACAGGTTGTTACCCGCGCCGAATTCCCTCTGGAAAAAGCTAAAGCAGTATTGGCAAACGAAACCATCGCAGTGCTCGGCTACGGCGTTCAGGGCCCCGGCCAGTCACTCAACCTGCGCGACAACGGCTTCAATGTGATCGTTGGCCAGCGCAAGGGTTCCAAGAGCTGGGACAAGGCCATCGCCGACGGCTGGATTCCCGGCGAAACCCTTTTCGAGATAGAAGAGGCTTGCCAGAAAGCTACCGTGATCGAATTCCTGCTCTCCGATGCAGGTCAGATTGCAGCCTGGCCAACAGTCAAGAAGCATCTGACTGCAGGCAAGTGCCTGTATTTCTCCCACGGCTTCGCCATCACCTACAGCGACCGTACCGGCATCGTGCCCCCCGCAGACGTGGATGTGGTGCTGGTAGCCCCCAAGGGCAGCGGCACCTCCCTGCGCCGGCTCTTCCTCCAGGGACGCGGTATCAACTCTTCCTATGCAGTCGGCCAGGATGCTACCGGCAAGGCCTGGGACCGTGCCATCGCCCTGGGCGTGGGTATAGGCAGCGGCTACCTGTTCGAGACCACTTTCAAGCGCGAGACCTACTCCGACCTCACCGGTGAGCGCGGAACCCTGATGGGAGCCATCCAGGGTATTTTCGCAGCTCAGTACGACACCCTCCGCGCCCACGGCCACACTCCCAGCGAGGCCTTCAACGAGACTGTAGAGGAGCTGTCCCAGAGCCTGCTGCCGCTGGTCGGCGAAAACGGCATGGACTGGATGTACGCCAACTGCTCCACCACCGCACAGCGCGGCGCCCTGGACTGGTGGAAGAAATTCCGCGACGCCACCAAGCCCGTGTTTGAAGACCTTTACAACAGCGTTGCTACAGGCAAAGAGGCCCAGATCAGCATCGACTCCAACAGCAAGCCCGGCTACCGCGAAGGCCTGGAGGCTGAACTTAAGGAGATGCGCGAGAGCGAGATGTGGCAGGCCGGCAAAGCCGTGCGCGCCCTCCGTCCCGAGAATGCGAAATAGGCATGCAGCCTTCGCTCAGCCTGGAAAAAGCTGGAGCGCAATTAACTGGTGTTCTGACACATACGAAAAGTTACCCCCGCGAAATCGCAGGGGTAACTTTTTATAATCAACTATTGTAGAGGCTCTTACACTCCAGAGCAATTCTCGTCCCTAAGCGCTTTGGCTGTGGGGGTATCCTGCTTCTGAAGTTCTTCTGGGGTACCTTCGAATATGAGCTGCCCGCCGCGGTCGCCGGCATCGGGGCCGAGTTCTATCACATAGTCGGCGGCGCGTATCACATCCAGGTTGTGCTCCACCACTATGATGGAATGGCCTTTGGCGATGAGGGCGTCAAAGGATTTGAGCAGCTTCTCTATGTCGTAGAAGTGCAGGCCGGTGGTGGGCTCGTCAAAGATAAAGAGTATGGGGCCGCTGGTGGAATCCTTGCCCAGGAAGGAGGCCAGCTTGATGCGCTGGCTCTCGCCGCCCGAGAGGGTGCTGCTGCTCTGCCCCAGCTTGAGGTAAGCCAGCCCGACGTCCAGCAGGGGTTGGAGTTGGTCGGCAATACGCTTTGCGATTGCATCGTCTTTGCTGCCAAAGAACTCGATGGCTTCGGATACGCTCATGTCCAGCACGTCGCTGATGTTCTTGCCGTGGTACTTGACCTCCAGTATGTCCGGCAAAAAGCGCTTGCCGCCGCAGGAGGGGCAGACCATGGTGACATCGGCCATAAACTGCATCTCGACCCTGATCACGCCCTCTCCCTGGCACTCCGGACAGCGGCCGCCGTCTATATTGAAAGAGAAGTGCGAATGGCCGTAGCCGTTCATCTTGGCATAGGGCTGATCGGAGAACAGCTTTCGGATGTCATCGTAAACCTTGGTATAGGTCACCGGATTGGAGCGGCTGCTCTTGCCTATGGGATTCTGATCTACGTATTCTACTGAAGAGATGCGCTTAAGGTCACCTCCTAGGCTCTTGAATGCCCCAGGGGCGTCGCCCAGCTGATTCAGATGGCGGTGCAGCGCCGGATAGAGTATATCCCCTACCAGAGAACTCTTGCCGCTGCCAGACACTCCAGTCACGGCCACGAGGCAGCGCAGGGGGAATTTGACATTCAGGTTCTTGAGGTTGTTGGCGCAGGCGTCCACAACTTCTATCTCATATTTGGGAATATGTTTCTTTTCTGGCAGATAGCCTTTGCGGTGGCCGGCCAGATATTCCAGGGTCATGGAACGGTTGGCGCCCCAGTCAATGCGGGACGCATCGGGAACTGCCGGCGGCCCCTGATAGACGACCTCTCCGCCCAGAGAACCCGCACGCGGGCCTATATCTATCACATAATCGGCAGCCATGATAATCTCCCGGTCGTGCTCCACCACCACTACCGTGTTGCCCAGGTCGCGAAGCTTTTTCAGCACCGAGATGAGCCGCTGCGTGTCGCGGCTGTGCAGGCCTATGCTGGGTTCGTCCAGCACGTACATGGAGCCCACGAGATTGTTGCCCAGCACCTTGACCAGATTGATACGCTGGCTCTCGCCGCCGGAGAGGGTGTTGGAGGCGCGGTCCAGCGTGAGGTAGCCGAGCCCCACCTCAACGATGTAGGCCAGGCGCTCGCGTATCTCCTTGAGGGGTATCTCCACCATCTTGCGCTCGTAATCGTCGAGCTGCAGACTCTCAAAAAAAGCCGCCAGGGCGTCTATCTGCATGGACATCAGCTCGGCGATGTTCTTGCCGCCGACCTTGACATACAGGGCCTCTTTCCTCAGGCGGGTGCCGCCGCAGTCGCGGCAGGTGGTACGACCGCTGTAGCGGCTTATCATATATTTGAACTGTATCTTGTAGCGGTTCTTCTCCACCCAGTCGAAGAAGCCGTCGATGCCTATGAAATGCTCGTTGCCTTTCCAGAGCATATCCTTCTCGGCCTTGGAGAGCTCGTTGTAAGGCTTGAACACCGGGAATTCGCACTTGTAGGCATTGGCTATCAGCTGCTCCTTGAAATACTTCATCATCTCGCCACGCCAGCAGGCCACGGCCCCGTCATAGACGCTCAGCGTAGGGTTGGGAATCACCAGATTCTCGTCTATGCCGATAATCTTGCCGAAGCCGCCGCAGGTCGGGCATGCGCCGATGGGGCTGTTGAAGCTGAACATATTCTCGTTGGGAGCATCAAAGCGCATTCCGTCGGCCTCGAAGAGATTAGAAAACTCCTTGAGAGCCGCCGGCAGGCCGCAGAAGATATGCCCTTCGCCCTTGGCAAAGGCGGTCTTGAGCGAGTCCAGGCTGCGGGAGACAAACTCGTCGTCTTCAGGGCCGGAGACGCGGACCCTGTCTATGAGAAGTGCCAGCGTGGAATAGTCCTCCACAACGGACTTGTGCGATAGGATATCGTCTATGCGGAGCGCATCCCCCGTGGCGGTGTCCAGCATCCTGGCATAGCCCTCTTCCTTGAGAGAGAGAAAGGTCTCGGTTGCTGTGGCTTCGTCCAGCTGCAGGCGGGCGGCGATGAGGGCATACTCGCCTTCGGGCAGGGTCATGATATAGTCCAGCACGCTCTTCTCGGTGTCGCAGACCACTTCTCGGCCCGTGACCGGAGAAAAGGTGCGGCCTATCTTGGCAAAGAGCAGCTTGAGATAGTTGTATATCTCGGTGGTGGTGGCAATCGTAGAGCGGGAATTCACAGTGTTGACCTTCTGCTCCACGGCGATAGCGGGCGGGATACCGACTATATAGTCTGCGGCAGGCTTGGGCACGCGCCCCAGGAACTGCCGGGCGAAAGACGACAGGCTCTCTGCAAAACGGCGGTGCCCCTCGGCGTAGAGGGTGTCGAAGGCCAGGGAACTCTTGCCGCTGCCGGACACGCCGGTAATAACCACAAACTTGCCGCGCGGTATCTCTACATCTATGTTCTTTAGGTTGTTAGCCCTCGCACCTTTTATGAAGATGCACTCTGATCTGTCCATTTACTGCCTTGTGACTTGTCTTACGTTCTTGAGCTTGCGCAGCCCCGCCAGTATCCTGTCCAGCATAAGGTTGCTGCTCACAAATATGGTTGTATCCACTTCTATCTCCCCTCGGCGGTTGCGGCTGCCGGCGATGAGCTTGCGCACGAGCGCGTGATGGGCGCCTATGACCGCCATGACGTCGTTCACCGCACTCTCTTCGTCTATCACCACCTTGAGATTGACTTGCGAAGAGCTGGTGGCCGCATCGGTGCGCCAGCGGACCTTCTGCACCCTGTGCGGATAGTTCTCTATCAGACGGGCCGCATTGGGGCACGACAGGCGGTGGATCTTGATACCCTCGTTTATGGTGACAAAGCCGAACACGTCGTCGCCGTAAACCGGGTTGCAGCACTTGGCCAGCTTATACTGCACGCCGTTCAGGCGGGCGCCGTTGCCGATTTCCAGATAGTCGCCGCCGTTGTCCTTCTTGGCAGCCGTGTAAGTGCGCTCGATTTCAGGCACTTCTGCCGTCTGGTCCTGCTGCAGGGCGGCCTTTATCTCGGCCACGTCTATTATCTCCTGCCCTATCGCCCCGAAAAGCTCGTTGGCAGTGCGGTATTTGTACTTTTTGATGAGGGCCGTGAGCTGCTCGTCGCTCATGCTCATCTTCCAGTTCTTGAGCCTGCGGTCCAGAATCTCCTTGCCTGCCTTGGCGAGGGCGTTTTCGCGCTCCTTGAGCTTCTGCTTGATCTTGGTGCGTGCCTTGCTGGTGACCACAAAGTTGAGCCAGTCCTCGTTGGGTTTCTGATTCCGGGAAGTGAGTATCTCCACCGCATCGCCGGTCTTGAGCGGCTCGCGAATGGAAACCATCTTTCCGTTTACAAGGGCGCCGGTGCACTTGAGGCCCAGGTTGCTGTGTATGTCAAAGGCAAAGTCCAGCACCGTGCTGCCCTTGCGGAGCTGGCGCAGCTCGCCGTCTGGAGTAAACACAAACACGTCCTGGTCCAGCAGATTCTCTTCCAGACCCTGATATGCGGCGTGGTCCGGATTCTCCATGAGGGAGCGGACCATCTTGAGCCAGTCGCCTATGACAGCATCCTTCTTGACGCCTTTATATGACCAGTGCGAGGCGCCTCCGAGTTCGGCCTCGTAGTCCATGCGCTCGGAGCGTATCTGCACCTCGACCCACTGCCCGCCGACATTCACAGTGCAGTGAAGCGACTGGTAGCCATTTGGCTTGGGGCGGTCCAGCCACTGGCGCAGGCGGCGCTCGTCCTGCGGATAATTCTCGGTGACGAGGGCGAATACGTCCCAGCAGGTGCTTATTTCCTCTTCGGGCGGCACATCCACTATGAAGCGTATCGCAAACACGTCATAGACCTCGCTTATGGGAATGTTCTGCGCCTGCATCTTTTTCCAGATGGAATAGGCGCTCTTGGTGCGGGCCTTGAGGTGGTATTTGATGCCGCGGGCCGTTATGGTAGCCTCGAGCGGCTTGATAAACGAATCCACCAGCTTGTTGCGGTCGTTTTCCGTGGCCTTGAGATAATTGGTGATGGCGCGCCAGCTCTCGGGGTAGGCATACTTGAGCCAGAGGTCCTCCAGCTCGCTCTTGATGTTATACAGACCTGCCTGATGGGCCAGCGGAATGTAGAGCAGCATGGTCTCGGCATTCTTGCGCGCCTGGTCGGCCTTGGAGAAGATAAACAGCGAGCGCATGATCTCCAGACGGTCGGCAAGCTTGATGATGAATACGCGGGCATCCGGAGAATAGCTGGCTATCAGCTTGCGATAGCGGTCGGCCTCGAGCTTGGTGTCGCGCGGCTTGATCTGTGAGATGCGGTTCAGACTGGCAGCCAGCGATTTGGCCGTATCGTCGCCGGTAAAAGAATCCAGCAGGGAGGCGTCGTCGCGGCTGGCTTCGTGCAGGAACACCGCAGCCACGCTGGAAGAGTCCAGCCCTATCTCGAGCGAGACTATCCTGGCCACCCCCACCGCATGCTCCAAAAAGGGATGGCTGTTGCTGCGCAGCTTGCCTTGCAGGGCCTGCTGAGCCAGCAAATATGCAGAATTAATCACCTCGGTCTGACCGGGCGAATAGTCTGCGCATATCTTCTTTATCGACTCGGGTATCATTTCTCGAGCAACTGTTTAAGGGCGTTCATCTCGTCGCGATAGCTGGCGGCGCGCATAAAGTCGAGTTCCGCCGCAGCTTTTTCCATATTGGCCTTGGCCGCAGCCACCATTTTCTGCAAACTTGCGCGGTCCATGGACGCCAATACCGGATCTTCCTGCAAAAACTTGGCCTTTTTGGCCTGCTCTTCTTTATAATCTATCTCGCGCGCAAGGCCGCTGTGAGCCTGCGAACCCACCTGATGGGGGATGATATGGTGCTCCTGATTGTATGCCTGCTGCTTGGCGCGGCGGCGGTTGGTTTCGTCTATGGTGGCCTGCATGGAGCCGGTTATGGTGTCGGCATAGAATATGACCATGCCGTTGATGTTGCGGGCGGCGCGGCCGGCGGTCTGGGTCAGGGCCCGGTCGCTGCGCAGGAAGCCCTCTTTGTCGGCGTCCAGGATCGCCACCAGCGACACGCTGGGCAGATCCAGGCCCTCGCGCAGCAGGTTCACGCCCACCAGGACGTCGAAACGCCCGGCCTTGAAGTCCTCCAGAATCTCCACCCTCTCCAGGGTGTCCACGTCGGAGTGGATGTAGCGGCAGCGCACCTCGTTCTTCGTCAGATATTTCTCCAGCTCCTCGGCCATGCGCTTGGTGAGGGTCGTCACCAGCACCCGCTCGTCGTGCTCGGCGCGGATCTGGATTTCTTCCATCAGGTCGTCTATCTGATTTTTTGAAGGACGCACCTCTATGGGCGGATCCAGCAGGCCGGTGGGGCGCACCACCTGCTCCACGATCACGCCGCCGCTCTCTTCCAGCTCCCAGTCGCCTGGGGTGGCGCTCACATAGAGCCTCTGCCCTATCAGACCGTAGAACTCGTCGAATTTGAGCGGGCGGTTGTCGGCCGCGGCGGGCAGGCGGAAGCCGTATTCGACCAGCGTCTCCTTGCGGCTGCGGTCGCCCCCGTACATGGCCCGTATCTGGGGGATGGTCACATGGCTCTCGTCTATGAAAGTCAGAAAATCCTTGGGGAAATAGTCTATCAGGCAGAACGGGCGCTGGCCGGGGCTGCGGCCGTCGAAGTAGCGGGAATAATTCTCAATTCCGGAGCAATAGCCCAGCTCCTTTATCATCTCCACGTCATATTCCACCCTCTGTCGCAGGCGGTTGGCCTCATGATGGCGGCCCACAGCGTTGAAATAGTCGCAGCGGTCCACCATGTCGGACAGTATCTGGTCTATGGCCTTGGCGGCGCGCTCCTTGGTGGTCAGATAGTTGGTCGCCGGGAAAATGGATATCTCGTTCTGATATTCTATGGTCGCACCGCTGATGGGGTCGATCATCTCTATCGATTCTATCTCGTCGCCCCAGAAGGTAATCCTGTAGGCGAAACCCACGTCGGCCGGATATACATCCACGCTGTCGCCCTTGACGCGGAATGTGCCGCGCACGAAATCGCCTTCGGTACGGCTGTAGAGGGCATCTACCAGCGAATACAGGAACTGGTTGCGCTGCACCTGGTCGCCGCGGGCGACATGCACGGTGCTGTTGTAGAAGTCGTCGGGATTGCCTATGCCGTAGAGGCATGAGACGGACGATATCACAATCACGTCCCGCCGGCCGCTCAGAAGGGCGCTGCTGGCGCTCAGGCGCAGGCGGTCTATCTCGTCGTTTATGCTCAGGTCTTTCTCGATGTAGGTATCGGTGGTCGGCAGGTAGGCCTCCGGCTGGTAATAGTCGTAGTAAGAGACAAAATACTCCACGGCGTTCTCCGGGAAAAAGTTCTTGAACTCGCTGTAGAGCTGCGCAGCAAGGGTCTTGTTGTGACTCAGAATGAGCGCGGGACGCTGCAGACGCTCTATGACATTGGCCATGGTGAAGGTCTTGCCGCTGCCGGTCACACCCAGCAGCGTCTGGGCGGGCACGCCCTGGTTGAAACCGGCCACAAGCTGGTCTATGGCCTGCGGCTGGTCCCCCGTGGGCTTATATGGCGAATGGATTTTGAAAACTCCCATTTAGCTGATGTGTAAAGTTTACAAATATACTGCTTTTGCTGCGATTTTATTACTAAATTCGCCCCCGGTTTTCTTGAAGAGATGAAAAAGTTTTGCGCGCTGCTTACGGCTCTGATGCTATGCCATGTCTGGACATTCGGCCAGAGTGCGAAATATTCTTCAATGGTGAGCGAAAGCCGCCAGAGGGCAGCCGTGGAACACCTGTGCGACTCCCTTCTGGAAGGCCGTGCAGCTGGCACGCCCGGCGGCAAGATTGCCCGCGACTGGGTCGCTCATCAGTTTGACTCACTGCTTCTTAAACCCTTCTACTACAACCGCAGCCAGACTTTCTGGTCCAACGGGATATCCATGCACAACGTGCTGGGCGTGGTTCCGGCCCTGGCCCCGAGCGACAAATATGTGGTGGTAAGCGCGCACTACGACCACATCGGCACCCTTAAAGGCAAGTTCTACCCTGGCGCAGACGACAACGCCTCTGCCGTAGCGGCCCTGCTTTCGCTGGCAGAGATGTTCTCGCAGATGCGCCGCGACAGCGTCGGCCCCGGAGTGAACATCATTTTCGCGGCCTTCGACGGCAAGCAATACAGCATGGCCGGCAGCAAGCATTTCGTAAGCAGCCTGCCCTTCGCCCCCGCTCAGATACTATGCGAGATCAACCTGGACATTTTCGGGGCGAGCCTGGTGCCGGTGCACCAGCGCAGCGACTACCTGATAGTGCTGGGCCGCAACACCCTGCCGGAGCACCTGCGAAATGTCGTGGACAGGGCCAACCGGGCCGAAGGCGTGAACCTGGACATAGATTATACCTTCTACGGCAGCGACGACTTTACCCGGACCATGTACAAGCTGGGCGACCACTACCCCTTCGCGCAGAAGGGCATCCCGGCGCTGCTGGCAACCTCCGGCTTCCACCAGCATACCCTCAAAACCACCGACACTCCCGAAATCATTAATTATCCGGTGCTCGCCAAGCGCACCAGACTGATCTTCCACATCATAGAACTCATTGCAAATGGCAGCAATCGTTGAGTGCGTCCCCAACTTTAGCGAAGGCCGCAATTTATCTGTCATAGAGCGCATTGCTGGCAGCATCGCCAGCCACGGCTGCAAATTGCTGCACCAGGATGCCGGCTACGACGCCAACCGCACCGTCATCACCTTTGCCGGCGAGCCGGAGGATGTATTCCAGGGCGCTTTCGCGGCCGTCAGGACTGCCTCGCAGCTGATAGACATGAGCCTGCACCACGGAGCCCACCCGCGCAGCGGAGCCACCGACGTGCTGCCGCTGGTCCCCGTGAGCGGCATCACCCTGGCAGAATGCGCCACCATGGCACGTTCCCTGGCCGAGAAGATATTCCTGGAGCTGGGCATCCCCTGCTACCTCTACGGCGAAGCCGCGCTTACGCCGGCCCATTACCTGCTCGAAGACTGCCGCCGGGGCGAATATGAGGCACTGCCTTCCAAGACGGCCGACGCAGCCCTCAGGCCGGATTTCTCCGAGCGCATTTTCACTTTGCAGGCAAAGCGCAGCGGCGCCATAAACGTCGGGGCCCGAGGCTTTCTTATCGCCGTCAACTTCAATCTGGACACCGAAGACGTCGGCGTGGCCAAATCCATTGCGCTGGACGTGCGCGCCCGGGGCCGCCAAAAAAAGGACGCCGCCGGATTGCCGGTTTTGGGCAAAGACGGCAAGCCGCAGATGATACCGGGCCTGCTGCCGGGCTGCAAGGCAATCGGCTGGTATATGCAAGAGTACGGCTGCGCGCAGGTATCCATGAATATCACCGATATTTGTTTGACGCCCCTGCATACCGCCTACGAAACAGTCTGCCGCCAGGCGCAGTTGCGCGGCCACAGGGTCACCGGCACCGAGATTATCGGCCTGGTGCCCGCCCGGGTGCTGGCCGATGCCGGTCGCCACTTTGCCGGCAAAGACTGCAGGGCAGACGATTACGCCCTGATGGAGCTTGCCTCTGAAAAAATGGGGCTGGGCACAATAAAACCCTACGACATCCGCCGCAGGGTCATAGAGTTTCTGCTATAATCCGGGCCGCGCTAAGAAGCGTGGTAGAGGTTCTTGCTCTGATAGGTGGGCTCGCTGGTCAGATTCACGCCCAGACGGCGGAAAGCCGACACGTCCACGCTTGAGAGTATTACGCTGGTGTGAACCTCGCAGCAGCGCAGCAGGTCTATCTTTTCCAGGGCATTGCGGGCATTTATGTCGGTCAGGGCGCAGATAGACAGCGCCAGCAGCACCTCGTTTATGTGCAGGCGCGGGTTGCGGTGCCCCAGATGGTTTATCTTGAGATTGCAGATAGGCTCGATCACGATGGGCGATATCAGATTCACCTGCTTGGGTATGTCCGCCAGATATTTGAGGGCGTTGAGCAGCATCGCGGCCGAGCAGCCGAGCAGGTCGCTGGTCTTGCCGCTGATCAGGGTGCCGTCGTTCATCTCAATTGCTGCGGCCGGCATACCTGTCTGTTCGGCAACCTGCCGCGCCAGCACTGCCACCTTGCGGTTGGACAGTTCCACCTTGGCCTGCTCCATGATCATCTCCAGCTTTGTCAGCTGCGAGGGGTCGGCATTATTCGTGC
>CACXHG010000159.1 GCA_902767355.1 uncultured Bacteroidia bacterium | reverse complement strand
GGCGGTTCGCCTGGTAGCTCTCGAAGTTGGAGACGGAAGAGATCTCGAGCCAGCGGCCCTGGGCGGCGGACCAGAGTTCGAAGTCGTCGGTGATGGCGGAGGTGAAGCTCATGTCGCCGCCGCACAGGCGCACGATGCGGAAAGGCAGGCCGAGGCTGGCTACCAGCTTCTCTACGTGGGCCACCATGCCGTCCAGTGCCTCATAAGACTTCTCGGGCAGGCTCAGCTGCACGATTTCCACCTTGTCGAACTGGTGCAGACGGTTCAGGCCTCGCACGTCCTTGCCGTAGCTGCCGGCCTCGCGGCGGAAGCAGGGGGTATAGGCGGTCATCTTCACGGGGAAATCCTTTTCTGCCAGGATTACGTCGCGGTAGATGTTGGTCACGGGCACCTCTGCAGTGGGCACCAGGTAGAAATTATCCACGGTGGCGTGGTACATCTGGCCTTCCTTGTCGGGCAGCTGGCCGGTGCCGAAGCCAGAAGCTTCGTTGACCATTACAGGCGGCTCCACCTCCAGATAACCGGCGGCGGTGTTGAATTCCAGGAAGTAGTTGATGAGCGCACGCTGAAGTTTGGCGCCTTTGCCCTTATACACGGGGAAACCTGCACCTGTGAGCTTCACGCCCAGGTCGAAATCTATGATGTCGTATTTTCGGGCCAGCTCCCAGTGGGGGAGTTTGTTCTCGCCGAGGTCGGGCATCCGGCCCTCCATCTTTACTATGACGTTGTCGTCGGCGTTCTTGCCTTCGGGCACCTGCGCGCAAGGGAGGTTGGGCAGCAGCACCAGCAGGTCGTTCTGCTTTTTCTCTGCCTGGGCCATCTTCTCCTCGAGGGCCTTGGAGCTCTCCTTGAGGGTTGCCACGGAAGCCTTTGCGGCTTCGGCTGCGGTCTTGTCACCGGCCTTCATCAGGGAGCCGATTTCGGCAGCCTTGGCCTTCTGCTGCTGCAGCAGGGCGTCCATCTCGCTCTGGGCGGCGCGGCGCTCCTTGTCACAATCAAGAATCTGTGCAACGATATCCTTGGCGTCAAAATTCTTGACCGCCAGACGTTCTATTACAAAATCGGGCTTTTCCCTGAGAAGTTTGAGAGTAAGCATTATGTTAGGTTTTTGTTTTTACGTTTTACAAACTGCAAATATACATTTTTTACGGCAAAAAAGGGCCCCTTCTTTTGGGAAGGGGCCCTCCGGCAAAAAAATCGTCGGACAATACAAGCAAACAAACTAAATACAAACTACATATTGCCGGGAAGATCGGGGAGGGTAGAAGAACCGCCCTTGGTTTCGAGGGCATAGTACTTCGCGCGCAGATTGGCCATGGCTGCGGTCACGGTGTCGTAGTCACCGCTTTCCACGGCAGCCTTGGCTTCGGCGAGGGCGGTGTTGTAGGCCGCAAGGGTCTCGTCGGTATATTCGTATTCGTTAGGGTCGTTTTCGGGATCTTCGAGCCACTGGATCAGGGCTGCCAGGTCGTCGGTGGCAGAGCTCTGGCTGGTGAGGGTGTATTCCAGGGTCTTGTCGTTGAGGGTCAGAATCCACTCGCCGACTTCAACGGGGATGTAAACATAGGTCTGGTCGCTGGTCAGCAGCACTACGTGGCCGGGATTGTTCTTGTCCAGGTTGAAGACCTTGGCGGAATAGCTCGTGCCGGTGGGGATGATGAAGCCGATGGTGCCGTCCCAGCCCTTGTTGGCCTCGGTCACGGAGAGTTTCTTGGTCCAGGTGTGATTGTCGTCGCCCTGAGTCATCTTGTCGGCGTTGGATACGCTCCAGGCGTTGCCGAACTGCACATAAAGTGCACTGTAGGTGGCTTTCTCGGCAAACAGGGCGGTCAGGTTCAGGTTCTCGCTGGCTGTGAAGCTGCGCTCGGCATTTGTGTCGCCGTCGGACCAGCGCTTGAATACATAGCCGGCTGCGGGCACGGCTTTGATGGTGACTTCGGTGCCTTCTTTATATTCGCCGGCGCCTTCTACGCTGCCATATTCCTCGTTGGCAGAAGCCAGGGTAATGGTGTACATAGTCTTGGCCCACGGGCTGACGGGGATGGTCTCGGTGACCTCTTTGAAGTCGTCCACGGTAGCGGTGGAAACCAGGCCCTGAGGCTCATAGTCGCCGTTGATCACGAGGGTGAACACATAGGCCACGCCGGGGATCAGGTCGGTGATATCCTTGGTGACTTCCACTGACATACACTCGCCTGCATCTTCCTGCCCGTTGCCGTTTACATCGTTGGTCCAGTAGATGGTATATCTTACGCGGGTGGCGGGGCGTTCGTAACTGTTTCCGGCCGCATTGGTCATAGTCTTGGCTTCAACAGGAACAGGCACGATGTTGCCGACCAGCAGGTTCTGCTGCTTGTCGCCCTTTGACAGGGGTTTAGTCACGCTGCCGGCTGTGCCGCCCACTGCGCCGCTGGAGTAATCCTTGTCGTCGGAAGGCTGCGCCCAGCAGCTTGCAGGGAGTTTGAGCAGGGAAGTGCCGTCGGAGAAAGTGGTCTTGACGGGCTCCTTCCAGGTGAAAGTACCGCCCTTATAGTAAGAGTCCAGATCGGCGTGGACGCGCACGTCCCAGTCGGACTGGTTCTCTACGTTCATCCTGATCTGGGAGCAGATGTGGTAGAAATTGAAGTGTACGGGGGCTGAGGCATCCTCGCTGGGAGAAGCCACGCTTACGGCCACCAGAGGGTCGCAGTCGAGCGGCCAGATGCTGGAAGCCATATTCTCTGCAGTCATAGTCCCGTCGTTGTTGATGGTGTAGTTCTTGGGGTAAACTGCACGGAAGGTCATTTTGCCGGCTTTGACCCATTTGGCTTCGGGATTGCTCCACTGACCCTGACCGTCATAAGCGAATTCATAATTCCACATTGCATCGTTTTTGATGTTGGCGGCAAACACATTGAAGCCGTTTTCAAGGCTCGCAGTGGTGCTGGTCGAGGCCTTCGTCAGCAGGCTGTAGCTGTTGACGCCAGCGGTGGCGCTGACCGGCGTTTCGGAAAGTTCTACCAGCCACTGGTCGGGAGTGATGTCCTGATGAGTGTGGCAGCCTGCCAGCGCGGCAGAGGCAACCGCACAGCAGAGGATAAGTTTGAGTTTTTTCATAATAAAATGATTTAAAGTTGATTATATGTTTATTATTGATTCTTGAAGCATCTGTCGGGGAGGGCGGCCATGTGCCCGGGATTGATGTAGCAGTTCATCTGGTTTATCTTGTCGCCCCTGGCGTCGAACTCATATACAATGCCCGACTGCACGTAGCTGCGGGCGTCGCACATATACAGATGTCCGGTGTAGGGGTTCTGATAGACGCAGTAGGGGTTCTTCATCTGGGAGAAGACTGTGGCTGCATCCTTCGAAAAAGTACCCGAGGGCAGCCTGTAACCGTTGTACACGATGCCTTCCGCGGGGTCGATGGTCTTAAGGCTGTAGGTGTATTCGTTGGTGTCGTAAGAGAAGGACGAGCCGACCGCCAGGAACTTGTCGTCCATAGTGACCGTGTTGTAGGTGCAGGGGAAGTCGTACACGGTATAAGTGTCGTCGCTACAGTCGAAAATTATGGTCGCCGGGGGCGTGGAGCCGTAGTTTCCGGGGGAATTGATGCACAGAAAAGGTCCGCACTGCGACATTTCGCCGTAGAGATTTATCACGGCCTCGCCGGAGGCGGGGTTCACGATGCCGACATCCTTTATCTTTTTCATGGTAGAGGCGTTGACCACTGAAATCGAATTTTCGAAGCCGTGATCTTCGCTGAACGAGTAGCCGCCGGTGTTGGCCACGTACAGCCGGCCGTCGTAATACGCAACGCCCTCCGGCTCGTAGCCCACTTCGCAGGTGGCGACAACCTTGTAGCTGCCAAGGTCCACCTTGGCCACATAACCGTGGTTATAATTCTCTCCGAGGGCGGTTTCGTGAGCGTATGAAGTGATGTAGAGATAGCCTTCGCCGTCGATGCACATCGCCCGGCAGTTGGGGATGTCCTCTGTCTGCGCCACGGCTTCGCCAGTGGGCTTGATATACTGTATGATGTTGGACCAGTTGACGCTGATGGCCACCAGGTCGTCGCGCACCAGCAGCACATCCTCCGGGGTGTCGCCGATGTTCATCCCGGGGTTCTTGGCGCGGAACCAGCCGTTGGTGATAGTGCCGTTCTCTATAAACGAGACCATACCGTTGTTGGACTGCCAGTTGCCCTCGTTGAGCAGGATGAGTCGCTCGTTCACGGTGGCATCCTGGTCGGCGGCCACAAAGTCCTTGTTCACGTTCACCGAATAAATGGTGGAGCGCTTGAGAGGCAGGTTTTTATATTTTGCCGTGAGGGTGCTGCCATTGTCGCTCACCGCCGTCAGGGTCAGCGTGTGCGTCTCGGGCGGGACGACAATCATAAACCTGGCGCCGGCCTCCGGGCTTACGAAAACATCCGGGGTGTCGATCACTATCTCGTTTGTTTCCTGCGAGAAGCTCACGCTGCAGTCGATCGCGTTCACGGTGGCGGTGCCGGCCAGCGGCTTGTTCGACTTGAGGCGTATCTGCCGTATGTTCTTGAACTGGGTCCTGGTGTTGATGGTGACGTCGAACACGCACATTATATGCTTGAAACCTATGCTGGTAATGTCTTTCGTGCTTCCGGCCATCGGCAGCTCGCCGGCTCCGAAAGAGCCTTCCCGGTAGCTCTGGCGGGCGGGTATTTCTACCGTAAAGCTGCTTGAAGAGTAAGACAGTATCCTGTCATACGGATAGTAGGTATAGTATGTGTCGGCTTTCCGCACCGCCTTCTCGGGAGAAAAGGAATCTGCTGAGACATTGATATACTTGTACAGCGTGGTGCCGTTGCCCAGGCCGAAACAGTCGCTCTCTTCCCAGCTGAGGGAATTGCCCGAGAGGACGGTTTTGGTGGCGGCGCTGCCGGCGAGGCTTTCGATGCTGACCTTGGCGGCGGCACCGCCGGAAAAGTCCGACCCGCTGCCGGCTTTTGTGCAGGCACAGACCAAAACCGCTGCGGCAAAGAGGATTAGAGACTTGGAGTAATTCATATTAAATGTTTATAAACGTTTCTAAATGTTTAAAACGGCTGTGAGGGCAAAGCGGCGGCCGGGCAGGGGCCAGCGCTGGACCACTTCGTAGCGTATGTCAAAGATGTCGTTGCACTCCAGCGACAGGGTCAGGTATTTCTTAAGGGCATACTGGATTTTGGCGTCGGTGCAGTGGTAGGCTGCCAGCTGGTCCTCTTCTACATAGGTCCAGTAGCGGCGGGAGCAGTACATGTGAGAGATGCTGGCTGTAAACCGCCTGTGGGTCCAGGTCAGGATAGCAGAAGCGGAAAGTTTCGGGGAGTACAGGAATTCGTGCCGGTACGACAGGGGGTCATCGGGGTCGGAAAGGTCCCGGACGTCCTGCAGGGTGCCGCTCACCAGCAGCGAGAACTCCTTGTAGCGCCCGCGTGCAGACAAGTCCACGCCGTTGGTGGTCACGTAGCCGTAGTTGAGCATGCGCCAGTTGTAGGACGCTCCCTGAGGGATGCAGACAATCTTGTCCCATACCTCGTTGTGGTAGGCGTCCAGCTGCAGCTGCAGATTCGGTATGTTGTAGCTCAGTCCCAGGTTGAATTGCTCGGTGTATTCGGGTTTGAGGTCCCGCCGGCCCACCTGTGTGTAGTAGAGGTCGTTGAGGGTGGGGGCGCGGAAAATGGTCTTGTAAAACGCCCGCAGCGTCAGGCGGGAGAAGCTGTAGGACAGGTGGGCCGCCGGGGTCAGGCGCCGCATCCTGTCGGCGGTGGTCATTTTGGAGTGGTCCTTGATGTCGGTAAACAGCAGCGACGCCGACGCCTTGAGGCCGCCGGTGTTGTAAGAAGCGCTGGCTACGGCCTTAAAGTCGGTGCGCAGCACATATTGCATCCCGTACACGTCGCAACTGAGGTCGCTCAGCCTTAGATCGGGCGAGAAGGCCAGGCTCAGGTGAGGGCCGGAGTAGGTATAGACCAGGCCGTTGTAGAGGTCCTGCTGCCGGTAGCGGTTCTCGTAGTGCACGAATTGGTTTTCGAGAAAGCGGGCGTTGGCGTGCAGGTAGTCGAAGGCATAGCGCGCGTTGTACTTGAGCTGATGCCGGCCCCAGCTGTCGCTGTAAGAGAACTGGGCGAAAGTGTTGACGTCAGCCTCGCGGCCCACGTCGCCGAATTTGTCCGAAAGCCGGCGCACGACGCCGCCCGGAAGTCCCCTCTCAGAAGAGTAGAGGTAGATGTGGCTGCGAATCTTGTCGTTGAAATAGCCGCCTTCGGCGCGGAAAAACGTCACGTCCGAGTTGCGCCGGATGCCGGTGGTGTCCTCCCAGGCGGAGTGATAGCTGAAGGGATAGTTTCCGCAGCTGTGCATCAGCTCCACATCGCCGAAAAAGCTCTTCTTGTAGCTGCCGTGCAGCTGGGCCCGGACGGTCTTGAAAGAGCCGGCCGAAACTATGGCCTTCAGCGCGGTCTTCTCCGGTCGCTTGGTGGTGAAATACACGGTAGAGGCAGAAGCATACTCGGAGGCTGTCATGAGCGGCGACACCTTGTTGGCGTTGAACAGCTCCACCGACTCCATGTTCGCCAGGGAATATTTGCCCAGGTCCACCGTGCCGTTCTGGCAGTTGGTGATGCGGATGCCGTCTATATAAACTCCGGTGTGCTGGGTGCCCAGCGAACGCACATTGATGGTTTTCTGGCCGCCCAGGCCGCCGTAGTCCTTGATCTGGACGCCGGAGAAGAATTTGAGGGCGTCGGCCACGCTGGAGGTGGACAGGGCCTGCAACTGCTCGCCGGCGATAGCCTGCCGCGGGACTATGACTTCGTTTCGCCGTGCAGTGACGCTGGCTTGCTCTATGGTGTCTGCGGCGGGCAAAACCGACTGCAGCATCAGACCTATGAACAACAGTTTTATCATACTGCTTACTAAAATCCAAGTCGCGGCAGGCGCAGTAAGCAGCAAAGCACGTTTCCCTTCTATGGAAGGGCGCAAGAAGCAAACCTTAAAATTTGCTAAAAGTCAGGTGCCAGCCAACCCGTCTCCCGCAGGTTATCTGTTATTCAGACAGGGGCAGGTCTCCTGACTCGTTCCGCTCCCGGCGCCTTCCCAGGCCTTGGCGGCCCAGTGGCTTGCGATTGCCGGAAGCAACAAGGAACTCACAGTAGCGGGAACTGCTCGGGATTCTCACCCGATTCCCTATTAATCCTTGTCCGGACCTTAGCTGTGCGGCCGGTTAAGGAACCCTTGTCGTTTGCGTGTGCAAAGCTATAAAACTTTAAGGAGAATTGGCAATAATATTAAAAAAAAGAATGGCTGCCACTTATATGGCAGCCATTCTTTTATCTATTCCTTAATGGATTAGAACCTGTCCTCGCTGGAAACGGTGAGTTTCTTGCGGCCATGACGGCGACGTGCTGCAAGCACGCGGCGGCCGTTGGGAGTGGACATACGCTCGCGGAAACCGTGTTTGTTGCGGCGCTTGCGGATAGAAGGCTGAAATGTACGTTTCATATTTATTGATTTTTATTATTTCTTTTTTTGGGGACTGCAAAAGTAAGCAGTCTCAAGCAATTTACCAAATTTATTCACCGACCATTACAACTTTTTTATCCTGAAACCATTCTTCGCCGAAGAAAATGCTTATGTCGCTGACGGTCACTTTCTTGGGTTGGAGGAGGTGCCGGCCGGCCGCAGTCTGGATCTCAGAGGCCACGTCGCCGCCCTTGAGGCAGATGACTCCCTTTGAGTATTTGCCGCGGACCCAGGGCAGGAGTTTGTCCAGGGTGGCCACGGCGCGCGTCACAACCCAGTCAAAGCGGCCTTCCAAGGCCTCTGCGCGGGCGTTTACCGCCTGCACGTTTTCCAGTTCGAGCGCCTCGGCCACGGCCTGGGCGACCCTGACTTTCTTGCCTATGGAGTCGCAGAGGGTGAATCTGCATTCGGGATAGAGTATGGCCAGGGGGATGCCCGGGAAGCCGCCGCCGGTGCCGAGGTCCAGGATATTGCATCCGGGGGCGAAGGCGCTGCCATAGGCCTTGGCAATGGCGAGCGAATGCAGCACGTGGTGCTCGTAGAAAGCGTCCATATCCTTGCGGGAGATGACGTTGATCTTGGAGTTCCAGTCTTCGTAGAGCGCTTTGAGATCTGCCAGCCGCTCTTTCTGCAGCGGGGTCAGCTCGGGGAAATACTTCAGTATCTGTTCCATACTCTAGTGGGCTTCGAGCCAGTTTTTGCCGGCGTTGCAATCTACTGTGACGGGCACGGCCAGCTTGCATACATTCTCCATCTCTTCCTTTACCATCTTCATCAGAGGCTCCCGCTCATCTTCCCAGGTGTCGAACAGCAGTTCGTCGTGCACCTGCAGCACCATGCGGCTGCGGTAGCCTTCTTCTTTCAGCCTGCGGTGTATGTTTATCATGGCCAGCTTGATTATGTCGGCGCTGCTGCCCTGGATGGGCGCGTTCACGGCATTGCGCTCGGCCAGGCTGCGCACCGTAAAGTTCTTGGAATTTATGTCGGGCAGGTAGCGCCGCCTGCCGAAAATAGTTTCTACATAGCCCTTCTCGCGGGCGGTGGCAATCACCTTGTCTATATAGGTGCGGATGCCGGGGAAACTGCGGTAATAGTCGTCTATCAGGTTCTTGGCGTCGGTGCGGGAAATGCCCAGCCGCTGAGCCAGGCCAAAGGACGATATGCCGTACATTATGCCGAAGTTGGCGGTCTTGGCCTGCCGGCGCTGGTCTTTGGTGACCTCAGAGACCGGCACGCCGAAGATTTTGGCGGCGGTGGCGGCGTGGATGTCGTCGCCCGTGGCAAAATCCGCCACCAGGGAGGCGTCGCCGCTAAGGTGCGCCATGATCCGGAGTTCTATCTGGGAATAGTCCGCGGCCACTATCCAGTCCGCTCCGGGCACAAAGGCGCGGCGGATTTCCTGGCCCAGGGAGGTGCGCACCGGTATGTTCTGCAGGTTGGGCTTGATGCTGCTAAGGCGGCCGGTGGCGGTAAGCGCCTGTGTGAAAGTGGTGTGGATGCGGCCGTCGGCGGGGTCTATGTAGCCGGGCAGGGGGGCGACGTAGGTCGTGGCCAGTTTCTTGAGGCCGCGGTATTCCAGAATCATATTTATCACCGGATGGGTGTCGGCGAGGCTTTGCAGGGTTTCTTCGTCGGTGGGATAGCCGCCGCTGCGCGTCTTTTTGGTCTTGGGGCTGAGGGCGAGCTTTTCGTAGAGCAGCACACCTACCTGCTTGGGAGACTGGACGTTGAAGCTGGCATCGCCTGCAATCTCGCGTATCTGGGCCTCCAGGCGTGCGATGTCCCCCTCCAGCGAGGCTCCGAAGGCCTTGATCTGCTCCGTGTCTATCTTCACGCCGGTCTGCTCCATTTCAAAGAGCACCCTTATCAGTGGCATTTCTATGGTCTCGTAGAGTTTCCAGAGGCCTTTGTCGCGCAGCTCCTTTTCCAGAGGGTCTGCCAGAAGGCCGGCTGCCACGCACCTGCGGCATTCGGTCTCGTTTTCTTTGCTGTCTGCTTCGCCGGCCATGGAAAACAGGTCCAGTTGCACGGGGGCGGCGGCCTCGCCGGCAGGCTCTTCCATCTCCAGGTTCAGGTAGCTG
>CACXHG010000158.1 GCA_902767355.1 uncultured Bacteroidia bacterium | reverse complement strand
TCGGGGAACTGGCTCTCCAGGAATTCGGTGTGACCGGGAAACTCAAAGCCCGCATCCACCATGGAGTGCTTGTTGAAAGGCGCAGTGACAAGGGCGTCGAGAGCGCCGCTTTTAAGGTCGGCAACGGCGGCCTTGAGCGAGGCATACGCTGCGGCAGCCCCTTCTTTGGTGGCCTGGCCGAACTCTATATTATACGTATCGGGCACGCAATTGATAATGTTCACCCGCTTGGCCTTGGCATCTACCACAGAAGCTATCACATTGGTGCTCAGCTGCTCCGCTTCCGGAATGAGCTTCTTGTTGAAGCCGAAAAACTTGGACGAGCCATAGACCACCGGCACAAACATATCCATCACCCTGGGGTCGCTCAAAGCCTTGATTATTACCTCGTATCCTATTCCGTTGGAATCACCCTGAGTGATTCCTATTGTTAACATTTTAGACATAATTTCATTAAAGCGTAAGGGCAAATATAGTCATATTTTTTAACTTTGGATTTGATATGAGCAGCTATATACTGGACAGCGAAATCAAGTTCTTGCCCGGCGTGGGGCCAAAGCGGGCGCTCCTTCTGGAAAAGGAGCTGGGCGTGCGCACTTTCCGCGACCTGCTCTACACTTTCCCGTTCAGATATGTAGATCGCAGCCGCTTCTATGCCATCAGCGAAATCGATTCCGCCAGCACCTACATCCAGCTGCGCGGCACCATCAAAAGCATCTCGCTGGCCGGCAGCGGCAAGGCCACCCGCCTGATAGCGGTTTTTTCCGACGGCACCGGCTATATAGAGCTGGTCTTTTTCAAAGGCATCAAATGGATGCAGGACAAGCTCCAGGTCGGCCAGGAATACGTGGTGTTCGGCAAGCCCTCCGTCTTCAACGAGCACTACAACTTTGTGCACCCGGAGATAGAGCCGGTGGCCAAAGTGGCCGCCAGCGGCAACCCGGCAATGACCGGCGTGTATTCCAGCACCGAAAAGCTGCAGAGCGGCGGCATCTCCGGCAAGGTATTCACCACCATGCAGCAGAAGCTCGCCCAGCTGGTGGCGGGCCAGATAGAAGAGACCCTGCCGGAGTATTTCCTGCAGCGGAAGAAGCTCATTCCGCTCGGCCGCGCCCTGCACGACATCCACTTCCCGCCTGACACCTACGCCCTGGAGCAGGCCCGGAGGCGGCTCAAATACGAAGAGCTGTTCTATCTGCAGCTGGCCCTGGTAAAGCAGAAATTCATCAAGATGCGCGAAGGCACGGGGGTTATGCTCCCGCGCATAGGGGCGGCTTTCAACTATTCCTACAGCCACCTGCCCTTCCCTCTGACCGGGGCGCAGAAGCGCGTTCTGAAAGAGATACGCGCCGATGTCACCTCCGGTCGCCAGATGAACCGCCTGCTGCAGGGCGACGTGGGCAGCGGCAAGACCATGGTGGCCATCTTCTCCGCCCTCCAGGCCATAGACAACGGCTATCAGGCCTGCATAATGGCGCCCACGGAAGTACTTGCGCAGCAGCACTATAACGGCATATTCAAGTATATCAGCACCGACCTGGTGAAGGTGGCGCTGCTCACTGGCAGCACCAAGACGCGCGAGCGACGCGAAATCTACGCCGGCCTGGCGGACGGCAGCATAAACCTGGTGATAGGCACCCACGCCCTGATAGAAGAAAAGGTGCAGTTCGCCAATCTCGGGCTGGCCGTGATAGATGAGCAGCACCGCTTTGGCGTGGACCAGCGCTCGCGGCTGTGGTCCAAGTCGGAGATTGCCCCGCACATCCTGGTGATGACGGCGACCCCCATACCGCGCACCCTTGCGATGACCCTCTACGGCGACCTGGACGTGTCCGTGATAGACGAGCTGCCCCCCGGCCGCAAGCCCATCATCACCACCCATGTGGGCGAGAACCAGCGCAAGAAGGTCTATGACTTCATGCGCAAGGAGATAGACGCCGGACGGCAGGTCTTCGTGGTGTATCCGCTCATCAAGGAGTCCGAAAAGATGGACTACGAGAATCTGGAGCAGGGCTACCTGGCCATAACCGAAGAATTCAAGGCCCCGGACTACATCACCGCCGTGGTCCACGGCAAGCAGACGCCCGAAAACAAGGCCTTCGACATGAATCTCTTCGTCACGGGCAAGGCCGACATACTGGTGGCCACCTCCGTGATAGAGGTCGGCGTGGATGTCCCCAACGCCTCCGTGATGGTCATCGAGAGCGCCGAGCGCTTCGGCCTGGCCCAGTTGCACCAGCTGCGCGGGCGGGTTGGCCGCGGCGCAGAAAAATCCTACTGCATACTGATGACCGGCTACAAGCTGAGCAAGGAGTCGCGGGACCGCATAGACATGATGTGCGCCACAAACGACGGCTTTGAACTGGCCGAGGCCGACCTCAAGATGCGCGGCCCCGGCGATTTCGAGGGCACGCGGCAGAGCGGCCTGGCCCTGGACCTGCACATCGCCGACCTGGCCAAGGACTCCCCCATGCTGGAAGACGCCCGCAACGCGGCCATCGACATCCTGGACGACGACCCCAGCCTGAGCAAAGCCAAGAACGCCCTGCTGGCCAAGAACCTGCAGAACATCCGCACCGAAGTCACCGACTATTCGAAAATATCCTGATCAGTCGTTCTGCCCGTCGAAGATAAACAGCGGAGAAGCCTCCCGCCTGGGCAGGGCATACACGGTGACGTCTTCGCCACCCACAGAATTGAGGGCGCTGCGGGCGCTGTCGAAGGCCAGCGACGGCGTGTTGTTGTTTGCCGACAGGTGGCAGAGGAATACCGACTTGAGCCCTTTGTGGTAGCTGCGGCGTATCAGGTCGGCCGTCTGCTCGTTGCTCAGATGGCCCTTCTCTTCCATGATGCGCTTTTTCAGCTGCGGAGTATAGGGCCCAGTGACCAGCATCCCGGGGTCATA
>CACXHG010000157.1 GCA_902767355.1 uncultured Bacteroidia bacterium | reverse complement strand
CGACCTTGAAGCCCTTGATGCCCATCTTGGAGTAGTGGGCGCATACCTTCTCGATGTCGCGGTGGAAGGCGTAGTAGCCGGCCCAGAGTATGATGCCCACACCCTTGCCGTCGGCATATTCTATCAGCTCTTCGAGGTCTATCTCGGGCACGATGTGGAACAGGTCGCTGTAGCCGCTCTGGCTCCAGCCGTCGTCCATGATTATATATTCGATGCCGTTCTCAGAAGCAAAGTCGATATAGTGCTTATAGGTGTCGTTGTTGACGCCGGCCACAAAGTCCACGCCGGTCACATAGAAGCCGTTCCACCAGTCCCAGGCCACCTTGCCGGGCTTGACCCAGCTGAAGTCGCCCTCGGGAGCGTCGCCCAGGCGGTAAACTATGTCATTGGTGGCCATGTCGATGTCGCGCGTGCTGATGGCGACGATTCTCCAGGGGAAAGCCTCGCCCCCCTTGCACTCGGCCAGATAGTCGTGACGGCTTTTGACCAGCTCCTGGATATTGTTGTAGCCGCCCATCTCCAGTTCCTTGGGCATCTGGGGCCACAGACCGTGCAACTTTGAGGTGCCATCGGCCTGAAGATACATTCCGGGATACTTATAGAGCGCCGACTCCATGATGTTGATTTTGATGCCTTTGGGGCCGTCTATCATCTGCGGCAGGAAGGCCATCTTGTCGGGATGGATGGCGCTCAGCTTGGAATACTCATAGATATTCTCGAAAGATGACTCGAATGCGCCCCAGGAGAATCCCACCCATGTGTTCCAGTCCTCTGCAAAATTGAATTCGGCCGTTTCGCTGCGTACCTTGAAGTCCTTCTTGCTCTTGGACACGAAGCGGTAGGCGATGCAGTCGTCGTAGGCACGGAAGATTACATTGCAATTCTTATAGCTGAGAGTCACCTCGTTGTAGTGGTCGCGGACTTCGGCGCGCTTGTAGGCTACCGGGCGGAACTTGGTGTCCACGCTGCGGCGGGTAAACCTCTGCAGCTTGCCGCTGCCATAGATGTTGCCGTCGGTGAGCCGTAGCTGGATGCGGGAGTCCTTCAAAAGCTGCTCGCCATCGTAAAACACACTGTACGACAGGTCTTTGCCGGCTGTGATATTGGCCACGATGTGACCGTCGGGCGACATGATCTGAATGTTCTTCTCTGCTGCGAAAGCGCAGAACGAGGCCAGCACAAAGGCGGCCGCGATTGCCATAAGATTGATAATCTTCTTCATTAGTTATTGCTGATAGATTGGTGATTTAATTGTTTTCTGATATGCTGCTGACCACCACGGTGCTGTCGTTCAGGCGCAGGCGCAGCCAGCGGGTAATCTCGTCCACCTCGGCACCCTGCAGGGGGGCGGCGGTGCGGATGATGGCGTTCAGGCAGGGGGTCTCGACAAGGCTGTCGCGGGCTGCGGAAGTGCTGTCGGCGGCGACTTTTATCACCTGCATCACGGAGCCTCGCGAGAGGCTCAGGCTCTTGACCGTGGGGTATTTATATACCAGCTCTTTGGTGATCTGCTGATATGGGATAGTGCTGGCGTCGGCTTCCCTCAGGCGGCCTTCCAGCTCGGCGATGCGGGTATCCTTGGCTGCCAGGGCTTCATCTGCGCGGGCATACAGGCCCTTGAGCAGTTCGTCGGCGCGCGCACCCACTGCATTGACTTTTATCTGCAGCCGGCTTGTGTCCAGGTTGTGCCGCGCTGCCGCGTTGTAGAGAAAGTCCAGGTCGCCTTCTGTAAGGTCGCCTGCAAAGTGCACCACGGCGTTGCTGCCATCTATCTCATAGTCATAGATGTATGCGTTGCCGTAGGCCTTGTTCTCATCTATGAAAGCATGCACGTCGCGCAGCACATTGTTGTTGCGTATCATGGTGATGGCGCTGAGCACGCTGGGCACTATGATGGCAAGCAGTATCAGAGAGGATATGGTGCGGAAACGCTTGCTCTGCGGGGTGTCCTGGCTGACCTTCTCGAAATGCAGATAGCGCGAGGTGAGATATGCCGCTATCAGGATGAAGACGGTGTTTATCAGAAAGAGGTAGAGGGCGCCGAAGAAGTAGTGCATGTTGCCGCCGGCCAGTCCGAAGCCGGCCGTGCACAGGGGCGGCATCAGGGCGGTGGCGATGGCTACGCCGGAGAGAATGGTGCCGCGCTCCTTGCGGCTCTGCTCCAGGGTGCCGGCGATGCCGCCGAACAGGGCGATGAACACATCGTATATGGTCGGGCTGGTGCGGGCCAGCAACTCCGTGGGGTTGGCCATCTTGAGCGGGGTCAGCAGAAAGTAGAGGGTAGAGGATAGCACGCTCACCAGAACCATCACCAGAAAGTTCTTCAGGGCACCCAGCAGCAGGTCCTTGTCGTTGATGCACAGCGACAGGCCCATGCCGAAAATCGGCCCCATCAGCGGGGAAATGAGCATCGCGCCGATTATCACCGGTATAGAGTTGACATTCAGGCCGACAGATGCGATGATGATGGCGCACACCAGTATCCACACATTGGAGCCGCGGACATTCACCCCGCCCCGAATCCTTTCGGCAGCGGCGGCGGTGTCCAGTTCGCCGGCCATGGAGGTGATGGCCCGCCAGTGCACCTTGAACTTGTCCCAGAAAGATTTATTGGCGTCCATAAAAGGGCGTTATTTGGTGAACGGCTTCAGATTCTTTGCTGCATCCCTGGCATAGATGCGCTCGCCGCCGTTGTCAAGGTCGATGAGCACGTAGCGGTCGCACCCCATGCCGAGCTCTTTCATGTAGCTGAGCTGGCGCAGGCCGTGGCGGGTCTCTATGCGCTCCTGCAGGGCGTGGCGCTCGCTCTTTTTCATGGCATATATGATGTCCACGCTGGCCTGGTCTATGGCCAGGATATCGAGCGAAGCCAGAATGCCGACGTTGGGGGTCACCACCGGCTCGGCCTCTACGCCTTCGCAGTCGCAGGAGACGCTCATATTGCGCATTACGTTGATGTAGGCCACGTTCTTGCCGAAGTGGTCTATGGTTGCCTTTGTGGACTCGCTGATGCGCTCCATGAGTTCTTCAGTGGCGATGCTCCACATGTCGTCGCTGCCCTGGGCGGTGTGGATCATTTTCTTGCCGATACGGCCGTCGGCGCAGCCTATGCCGATGTTCTTGTTGCTGCCGCCAAAGCCGCCCATCTGGTGGCCTTTGAAGTGCGTAAGGGTCAGCATGGAGTCATAATTCATCAGATGATTGCCCACGCTCATATAGTCGAACCACTTGCCGCCGTTCACGGGAAGATTGAAAGTGCCTTCTTCGTCCATGATGTCCACGGGGCAGAAGGTCCAGCCGTTGGTCTTAAGGGTCTTGCGGTGCTGCTCGGTGGTGTAGCGGTCGCCTTCGTAGTAGGTGTTGGTCTCTATGATAGAGGCTTCGGGGAGGCGTTTTTCGTAGAGTTTCTTGACCCAGGGACGCGGGATGATGTTGGGCCCGTGGGGCTCGCCGGTGTGCAGTTTGATGCCGACCTTGCCCTTGAGGCAGGCGCTGATGCAGTCGTAAGCCTTTATCAGGCCGGCGGCGCTCAAGTCGCGGGTGAAATAGACGATGGACTCGTTTCCGGTACGTTTTGTGTAGGGAATGTAAACATCTCCGTTGATTCCGGGTATAATATCTTGTTTCATGGCAGAATTATAAATTTGTCTTTGCACAAATATAATTTTTTTTAGATAAATTTGACGAATAAGAGTGTTCAAATGGAAGTTAATACTAGTAAGAGGATTCAGAACAATGTGATAGATTCGCTTGAGAAGAAAGTGCTCAAGTGGCTGGCGCAGAGGATGCCCAGATGGGTTACAAGCGATTTTCTGACATTCATAGGCTTTTTGGGTTCGGTAATGATAGGGGCCGGTTTTGTGCTGACCAACTGGAATATAAACTGGCTCTGGCTCACCATCGCCGGGCTGTTCGTGAACTGGTACGGCGATTCCCTGGACGGGACCCTGGCCCGGGTGCGCAATACCCAGCGGCCTGTTTACGGCTACTATCTGGACCACACGATGGACGTCATCAACGAGATACTGATGTTCGTGGGGCTGGGCTTCTCCCCGCTGGTGCACCTGCCCATAGCCCTGGCAGCCTTCGCCTGCTATCTGGCCCTGACGCTGAACGTGAGCATCAACGCCCACCTCAGGGGCGAGTTCAAGCTGTCCTATTTCAAGCTCGGGCCCACGGAGTTCCGGCTCATAGTGGTCATCATCTGCCT
>CACXHG010000156.1 GCA_902767355.1 uncultured Bacteroidia bacterium | reverse complement strand
TGGACATCCACTTTGCACGCAACTTCAAGTGCTGTTGCATATTCATTTTGGGTTTACTCAAAAGACGGTGCGATAGCATCCCGCATTTCACAGGATAGTGTTAGCGAAAGAAATGTAGGTCACAGCATTCGTCCGGTTAAGGTGAAATAATCTTCTACCAGAACGATTTGATACTAACACCGCCGCAGCTGCTTTAGCACGGCGGTGTTTTTGTTTTTCACCTGGCGCAATAGCCCTAGCTAGAGCGATGTCTATCACCATTTACCGCGCTAGGTGAGGCCCAACTGATGGCACCGAGCGCAAGCGATTGGCTTGAAGTATCATCTGACCGTGGTCACCACGCCTGGTGAAATGCAGATTATAGCTACAATCTATCTTTTACGTCATTATATACCAAGCCGCAGACCTTGGCAATCTGCTTGGGAGAGCTATTATATCGGGACCGAAGGGCCCTGGCAAGCCTGAGTCTCTGAGTCATCTCCAGACAATTGGTTTTTTCGGTACCGAACAGCTCTGCACACATCTGGCGCTTATGCTGGCGAAGTTCCTGAATGGGCATCGTCAGCTGAGATAGGCAGCCTCCACGGGACTCAACGTCATCTTCTCTGGAACTACACATAAAGAAGTTGAAGCTACGGCAGGTTTTGAAAAGGCGTTCAACTACTTCAGCGGCCACATACTCGCCCGGGAAAACCAACTGTCCGATCATAAGGGTGTCCAGCGGGATATTCTTTCTGGTTTGCAGAACATTTCGCCTCTCGTTAAACCCGATCTGCTCCAAACGATAACTGCCGGGAACCAGCGGTGCATCCCACGCCGGCGAACACCATAACCCCGACCTTTTGAAATATAACGGACCGCTGGACCAGGGGTAGTCCAGGGCATTGAAGCCCAATCCGCCCACTGGAGCATTTTTAAGGGTGTAGCAGATAACCGTTTTGAGATATCTGTCATCTGTTATCGGCTGATAGCTCACATTTACCTCTGACAGCTTTTTCTGCTCTCCGTGCCGGTTTTCAATATGCTGGGACGTCAGTCTGATGAACTCTTTCATAAACCGTACACACTCTTCCAATTCCCCATACAACACAAAGTGCACGTGGGTGTCCATCAAAGTAAAGGCCAGTATAACAACCTTAAAGCCCAACCGGGTGACAAAGATGCGGTTCATCGCGCTCACAAAGTCTGCCTCGTCATAGAACATCGCATCAACGTCGGCACCGTTGGTGTAAAAATGCCAGCATTTATTGACCGAAATTGTCTGCCCCTTGACAAAGGGAACATCGAGCCCGAGATCACGTGTAAGCTCTGCGAGCAGGTCATTACTGATATTCATTCGCACAAATCCGCCGCCGCTTATGGCTGCTCACCCCAAATATACAACCGGCACGAGCCCTTGTCAAGACTTCTCAAGAAAAGATTTTCACCAAGCGCGGCAGACGCACCCTCAGGCGCGTACAGCCACAACCTTCCCGCTCGATAACGCCTGACAGGTCGCACCAAGCGCCAACACCCTGCCCCAGGTGCTTTCCAGCCAAGCATAATGCGCTTGGTGTAACAGGCCCACATTCACCAGGCACATACCCGACTCGTCGTCGGGGCAGGCCACGGCTATGGCCGCGGTGGCGTTGCGCAGGCAGTTGCGGTACTTGGGATCGCCGTCGCTGGAGAGGAAAGGCGCCGTCCCGTCCAGGACCTTGGTGAGGCCGTCAAAATAGTCGGGACTGTCTATTATGCGCACTTCCCACTGCTGACGGTTCATAGCGTTGGGGGCATTCTGCCCACATCCAAAGCAAATGGATGCAATTGACAATTCAGGTACACGGCGGCGGTGGCGGTGAGGGCGGCGGTTTCGATGCGCAGGCGGCTGTCGCCCAGGGAAATGACTTGCCAGCCGCACTCCACGGCAAGGGCCATCTCTTCGCGGGAGAAGTCGCCTTCGGGGCCTATCATTATTACGAACTCGGGCAGAGCCGCATCGGCCTCAGCGGAAGAACTCCCGGCGGCGATATCCAGTGCCTGGCTGATGTGGATTTTCTCCACTCCTTCGACATCCCCGCAATAGCAGATGTATTTGTGGGTGCCGGGAGCGAAATTCCGGCCCAGGAATTCCCGCACGGGGGTCAGCGGCGCCAGCGACGGAACTGCACCCTTGTGGCTCTG
>CACXHG010000155.1 GCA_902767355.1 uncultured Bacteroidia bacterium | reverse complement strand
TCCTCGTCCCTCAGGAGTATGCGTATTTCCCTCACGACAGTTTCCCAGATGCGGTCCATTGTGCGCGCAATCTGCACGGTGCGCATCTCTGCCGGAGTTTGTTCTAGGTGTGCAATCTGCTGCAGGTCAAGCATGTGTATGCGGCACTGCATGCCCTGCTGCTCCAGCCCTTCGGCCAGGAAGGAGCTGAAAAAATCGTGGTAGCCGCTGAAGCTGGCTATGAGGGCCTTGCTGCCTATCTTTTTCTCGGGGAACAGGCTGATATCGTCCAGCGACAGGGCCGATTCGGCAAAGGTGCCCATGGGCATCAGCCGGTAGCCCGGGCGGTAGTGCAGCGCGACGCCGGCCTCCCGGAACAGGTCCGTCAGACGCTCCGGGGCCTCTTCTATCGAGGCGAAGCTGCCGGAAAAAAAGTGCAGGGCATTCTGCCCCATGCTCACGATGGCGGTGTTCTGCTGGCTCTTCTGCAGGCTTATGCCGGCCACCAGGGAGGCCAGTCCGCCGCCTATTATCACGGTATCGAATTTCATTCGGAAGCTGAAGTTTCTGCCTTGGGCTGTACGCCCAGGACATGTTTGTAAACCCACTGTGTATATTCCGCCTCGCGCAGGGTGTCGCCCCAGCCTATGGGGAAATTGCCCTTCCAGCGCTCTTGCAGGAAGTCTGCAAGGTCGTCCCGCTCCTTTTCCACGCAGCCGTGGGCCTGGACCAGCAGTCCGGCTGCACGGCAGGCGCAGAACTCGCCCTGGCAGGTGCCCATGCCGATGCGCGTGCGGCGCCTGAGGTCGGTGAGGGTAGTGGCCTGGAGGCGCTCGATGGCGTTGTTGACCTCACCCACGGAAACCTCTTCGCATTCGCACACGGTTTCGTCGTCCAGGACGTTGCGGGTGCGGATCCTGGAGGCGCTGGTGCCCATGCGGGCGGCCGCGGCTTTCTGTGTCATGGACGGTTTTTCCCAAATCTTCTGGGCCACGGCTTCGTAGGACTGCTCCCCGCTGCCGGGCAGGGGGATGTCGGCGGTTTCGCACTTGCGGTCTATGCCCAGCTTGCGGCACACCGTGTCGGTGGCGATTTCGGCCATCAGGCGGTAGGTCATAAGCTTGCCGCCGGTGATGGTCACAAAGCCTTTCAGGCCGTCGCGGCTTTCGTGGTCCAGGCAGACTATGCCGCGGGATATATTGCGCCCCGTGGGGTCGTTGTCCGCACTCACCAGCGGGCGCACCCCGGCGTAGGCCCTGAGGATGCGGGTAGAGGACAGGCTGGGGGTCATCTTGGCCCCTTCGGTGATGAGCAGGTTGACCTCGTCGGGCGTGACCGCCACGGTGTCGCACTCCTCAAACGGAATGCGGGTCGAGGTCGTGCCGATTATGCACACCGTGTCGCCGGGCACCAGGATATCGGCGTTGGCGGGCTTGCGGCAGCGGTTGATGACCATCTGGTTCACGCGGTGCGCAAACACCAGCAGCGCGCCCTTGGCCGGGTACATGCCGACCTCGACGCCTGCCAGGGCGGCGATATTGTGGCCCCAGATGCCGCAGGCGTTCACCACGATGGGCGCGAAGAAATCCTGCTCGTGGCCGGTGGTCAGATTGCGGGTATGCACCCCGACAATCGTGTCCGCTTCGCGTATGAAGCCGGTGACCTCGGTGTGCAGGCGCACCTGACCGCCGTGCAGCTTGGCGTCCAGCATGTTGGCCGCGCACAGGCGGAAGGGGTCCACGCTGCCGTCCGGCACTCTCACCGCGCCGGTGAGTTCCGGATTGACAGAAGGCTCCAGCCTGCGGGCCAGGTCAGGGTCTATGATTTCTGCAGAGATGCCGGCCTTGCGGCAGGCTTCCACGAAGGTCTGCTGATAGCCCAGGTCGTCTTCGGGCAGGGTGATGAACAGGCCGTCGGTCTCATCTACACAGTGCGAGGCGATGCGGCGCAGGATCATGTTCTCCTTGATGCATTCTTCTGCACTCTCCGGGTCGTTGACCGCATAGCGGGCGCCGGAGTGGAGCAGGCCGTGGTTGCGTCCGGTGGCGCCGGTGGCGATGTCGCTGCGCTCGATCAGCAGGGTCTTGAGACCGCGCATGGCGCAGTCGCGCTGCGTGCCGGCTCCGGTGATGCCGCCGCCAATAATTATTACGTCAAACTCGTTATGTTGCATATTTATGCGATTGTCTAGAAAACCAGGACGCAGCCACCGCCGGGTGCAAGGTGCACGGTGACGCTGCAGCCGGCGACGCTCACGGTCTCTTTTTTATAGTCCTGCCCGTTGCGGTGGGCGTTGACCCCGTCGCGCCAGAGGGTTGCCTGGGTGCCGTCGGCGGCTTCGAAGGGCAGCTGGAAGGTAACATCGCGGGCGTTCCAGTTGTTCATCGCAGCCAGATACCAGCGACCGGCCTTGCGGCGGGCCATCACTATGAACTCTCCGATGCGGCCGTCCAGCGCCATGGTCTCGTCCCATACCGTGGGGATGGAGGCTATGAAACGGGTGCATTCCTCCTCGGCCTCGTAGTTGGTGGGGGAGTCGCATAGCATGGTGAAAGGAGCGTCGAATATGATGTATTCGGCAAGCTGGCGGCAGCGGGTGCCCTGGCTCATGGGCTCGTTGTTGCAGGGGTAGTAGTTCTCCCTGATGGCGTTGCGCATCGCGCCCTGGGTGTAGTCTGCGGGCCCGGCCACATATCTGGTGAAGGGAACGGTCACGTCGTAAGTCACCTGGTCGTGTTCGGGTTCTTTCCATTTGAGCTGCTCCAGGCCGTTGATGCCCTCGAAGTTGAGCACGTTGGGCCATGTGCGAGTCAGGCCGGCGGGCTTGAATGCGCCGTGGAAGTCCACGAACTGATGATATTTGGCGGCGGTGCGGGCGGCCTTCTCATAGAATGCCACCATCGCCTGGTCGTCGCGGTCCATGAAGTCTATCTTCCAGCCGGCTATGCCCATTTCGCTGTAGTGCTTGCACACGCCTTCCATGTCGCGGTTGAAAGCCCAGTAGCCTGCCCAGAGGACGAGCCGGACGCCCTTGCTGATGGCGTATTGGCTGAGCATGGGCAGGTCAATCTCGGGCACGACCTGCATCAGGTCGGCCTGCAGGTTCACGGCCCAGCCTTCGTCCAGAATCACATATTCGATGCCGTGCGCAGCCGCAAAGTCTATATAATACTTGTAGGTTTCGTTGTTGATGCCGGAGACAAAGTCCACGCCCTTGAGGTTCCAGTCGTTCCACCAGTCCCAGGCCACCTTGCCGGGCTTGACCCATGAAAAGTCGCCCTCCGAAGGCTTGGACAGGCGCCACACCAGGTCGTTCTCTGCCAGAAAGCGGTCTTCGTCGGCTATCACCAGCACCCTCCAGGGAAGCGCTTCGCCTTTTTCGCCTTTATAGATATAGTTCTCGCGGGAAGTGACGATTCCCTGCAGCATATTGTGTCCGCCCTGGACGACAGTCTTGGGGTAGCCGGCAAACTTGGCCTCTACGCTTGAAGAAGCGTCGGTGTCGATCAGATACATGCCGGGATAGTTCAGAAGGTCGGCCTCGGTGATGCTGACCTTTTCGCCCGAGACGGTCTCTACGGTCAGGGGCAGGAAAGCCAGGCGGCTCGCATCCCAGTCGGACAGGTGGTCGTAGGTGTAGAAATTCTCGAAGGAATTGAAGAACTGCTCTTCGATGGTGCCCTTGTCGCGCACGTACGGGATCCACGCCTTGGGGTTGCCGGGGAAGTTGAACCGGGCCGTCTCGCCGGCAATCTCCACGCCCTTTTTGGTGATAAAGCGATAGGCGACGCCATCGTTGCAGGCGCGGAAAATCACGTCGAAATCCTTACTGCTCAGTTTAATCTGATTGTACTGGTCCTCGACCTTGCTGCGTTTGAAAATGGGGGTGTCGAAGCTGGCCTTGGCGCTGCTGCGGGCAGCCTTGCGGAATTTGACATTCCTGCCGTAAACGGTGCCGTCGGTGAGCGTGAGTGCCAGCTCGCTGGGGGCGAGGATCTGGTGCCCGTTTTTGGCGACGCTCCAGGTGAGCGTGGCGCCGGCTTTGATCTCTATCGAGGTCTTACCGTCGGGAGAAACAACGCTGTAATCTTTTGCTTCTACAGTGAAAGCCAGAAGCATGGCGATGGTTGCAATCAGTATCCTTTTCATATCTTTTGTTTAAAATTTTCGCGAAAGGATAAAGATAACAAAAAAATCTCAATTACGGGGCTGTCAGGGCTTAAAATCGTTATCTACATAATTGTATATGCTGGCCACCACATTGGCGCTGAAGCGGTGCGCCACCGGCACAATCCGCTTCCAATCTATTGAGTCAGAGCCGATGAGGGCATAGATGACCCCGGCGTTGAAGTTATCGCCGGCCCCTATGGTGCTCACGATCTGTGCGCTCTTGTCAACGGGAAAACTCAGAGCTATGCCGGGCGAGAAAACCTCCGTGCAATCTGCGCCCCTGGTGCAGATGAAATGCTTGCAGATGGTGGCTATATGGCGCGAATAGACTTCTGCGGCGTCGCTGCTGCCCCAGACGGCTTCTATATCTTCAGAAGAGCCGCGCACAATGTCGCTCAGGGCGATGTTCTCTTCTATCTGCTGCCGGGCGTCGTCCAGCCGGTGATTCTTGCGGAAGTTGATGTCGTAGTAAACTCTGGCGCCGGCGGCTTTCGCCCTCTGCACGAGCTCCCGTACCTGGGCGCGCGTGGCAGGATTTATGGCGAAGAAAGAGCCGAAAAGCACTATGTCGCCGCTGCCGAATTCCAGTTCGGGGGCTGCGAAGGGCGGCAGGCTGCGGTCGCGGAAAAAC
>CACXHG010000154.1 GCA_902767355.1 uncultured Bacteroidia bacterium | reverse complement strand
GCCGTCTTAAACTCGTGGGTCAGCGAGTCGGGAATGGCACCCACGCTGCCGTCTTCGTTGCGATGGCTGTAGTCGATGGCCTGCACGCAGCGGCCGCTGGGGGTGTAATATTTGCCCGTGGTGACCTTGAGAGTGCCGTTGAACGACACCGGGCGCACCGACTGGATAAGCCCCTTGCCGAAAGAGCGAGTGCCGGCGATGGTGCCGCGGTCCAGGTCCTGGAAGGCGCCGGCCACGATCTCGGAGGCGGACGCGCTGCCGCTGTTTATCATCACCATCACGGGTATCTTGGTGTCAATCGGGTCTGTCTGAGTGCGATACTCCACATTGCTGCCCTTGGCGCGGCCCTTCGAAGACACCACCAGCGTGCCCTTGGGCACGAAGAGCGACATCAGCTTGATGGCCTCGTCCATCAGGCCGCCGCCGTTGCCGCGAAGGTCGATGACCAACCTCTGGGCACCCTCTTTCTTAAGTTCAGAAATCACATTTTTAAGTTCGGCCGTCATACCCTGGGTAAACCCGGTGATGGAGACGTAGCCGATTGTGTCTTTGATAATTGCGTAATGTTCGATGTTGGAGATATGAATGCGCTCGCGCTTTACTGTGATATTCTCCACAGCCTTGGTGCGGCCCTTTATCACCTTGAATTCCACCTTGCTGCCGGGCTGGCCCTTCATGCGGTCGGAAGCCTGCTGGGAAGTCTCTCCATAGACGCTCTTGCCGTCGATGGCGATGATGCTGTCGCCGGGCTGAAGGCCGGACTTGACAGCGGGGCTGCCGGCGTAAGGCTCGGTGATGAGCACTGCCTGGCCGGGAAGCTTCTTGATGAGCGACCCCACGCCGCCGTAGATGCCGGTGGTCATCATCTGCACGTTATCTTCCTCCTCTTCAGGGTAATACACCGTGTAGGGGTCCATAGAGGAGAGCATGGCATCGATGCCGGTGTTTATAAGCTTGTCGAACTGGACGCTGTCCACATAATTGACGGCCAACTGCTTGAGTATGGCGTTCTGCACGTCCAGCGCCTTGGCAAGGTCAAAATTTGCGCTCTGGGCAGCAGCCGAGAGCGAAATGATTGCAAGTGAGATTATTGCTGATATCTTCTTCATAAATCTGCTAAATTTTCGCACGGGATTATCAGCAAAGATAATACCAATCAGGCATTCTTGATGTAATTGACAATCCAGCCGCCGACCTCTTTGGTGCCATATCTGGCGCCGCCTTCGACCTGGATTTCGGGAGTACGTACATTCGCATCCAGGCTGGCTGCCACCGCGCTGCGGATAAGCGCACCCTCCTGCCTGAGGTCGAAATACTCGAAGAGCATGGCCGCAGAAAGTATCTGGGCCAGAGGATTGGCGATATTGAGGCCCTTGGCCTGGGGCCAACTGCCGTGCACGGGCTCGAACACGGGGGTGTGCTCGCCGGTAGAGGCACTGGGCAGCAGACCCATGCTGCCGGTGATGCAACTGCCTTCGTCTGTCAGAATGTCACCGAAGGTATTTTCGGTGACCATCACGTCGAAGAATTTGGGCTCCTGGATCATGCGCATGGAGGCGTTGTCCACGAACATATAGTCGGTGGTCACGTCGGGATATTCCTTGGCGATTTCCTGCGCCACCTTGCGCCACAGACGGCTGGAAGCCAACACATTGGCCTTGTCCACCACGGTCAGGTGGCGATGGCGGCGGCGGGCATAGGCATAGCCCACCCTGAGAATGCGCTCCACTTCTTTGCGGGTGTAGTAGTTTGTGTCATAGGCCTTCTCGTCGTCCTCGTATTTCTCGCCGAAATACATACCGCCGGTCAACTCCCGGATGCAGATGAAGTCGGCGCCGCGCACCAGCTCATCTTTCAGGGGTGACTTGTGCACCAGGCAGTCGAAGGTCTCTATGGGGCGGATGTTGGCATACAGGCCCAACTTCTTGCGCATTGCCAGCAGACCCTGCTCCGGACGCACCTTGGAAGAAGGGTTATTGTCGAATTTGGGGTCGCCCACGGCCGAGAAGAGCACCGCGTCGGCCTCCATGCAGGTCTGGAATGTCTCTTCGGGGAACGGGTCGCCCACCTTGTCTATGGCGTCCGCGCCGCAGATGGCCTCTTTAAATGATACTTCGTGTCCAAATTTGTCGCACACGGCCTGCATCACAGCCACGCCCTGCGCCGATATTTCGGGCCCGATGCCGTCACCGGGCAAAACAGCTATCTTGAGTTTCATGATATGATTGTGTTAAGCATTTTCATTGTCGCCTTTATCGCCGCCTCCACCTGATCGGCGTCCAGGCCGCGGGTGTGGATGGTGCGGCCGTCCCAGTCCCAGTCGATGCGCGTCTGGACCAGGGCGTCGGTGCGGCCCCCGGGAGGGATGCTCACGGCATAGTCGCTCAGCCAGGGGAACTCCATCTGCAGGTTTTCGCGGAAAATGTGGCGCACGGCGCGCACAAAGGCGTCGTACTGGCCGTCTCCGCTGGCCTGGGCCTCATAGACCTTGCCCTTGACCTCCAATTTGACCACCGCGGTGGGCTTGAGGCCGTAGGCGGTGCTCACCATATAGCTGAGCAACTTGACATTCTCGCTGGTAATGTCGTGTTTGAGCACATCGCTCACGATAAACGGCAGATCCTCTGGGGTCACGGTCTCCTTCTTGTCGCCCAGCTCGATAATGCGGTCGGTGACACGGCGCGCCTGCTCGGGTGTCAGGTCCAGGTTCAGGCTCTCCAGGTTCTTGAGTATATTGGCCTTGCCGCTGTTCTTGCCCAGGGCATACTCCCGCTTGCGGCCGAAGCGCTCGGGCAGCAGGTCGTTGCAGTAGAGATTGTTCTTCTTGTCGCCGTCGGCATGCACTCCCGCCACCTGCGTGAACACGTTGTCGCCCACTATGGGGCGGTTGGCGGGGATGGGCATAGCGGAGTAGCTGGAAACCAGGCGGCTGCACTCCCTCAGGCGGCTCTCGTCTATGCCTGTGGTCACCTTGCCCATGTCGGCAAGGGTCGCCACCACGCTCGCCAGGGGCGCATTGCCTGCCCGCTCGCCGAGCCCGTTGACGCAGGTGTGCACCCCGCTGCAGCCCGCCTCGACCGCCGCCAGGGTGTTGGCCACCGCCAGGTCATAGTCGTTGTGGGCATGAAAGTCAAAGTGCAGGCCGGCAAAACGGGTGACCATCTGCGAAATGAAATCCGTCACCAGGGCCGGCGAAAGCACTCCCAGCGTGTCCGGGAGCATGAAGCGGCTGATGCCGCAGTCCTGAAGGGCCTCGACCAGCGCAAAGACATAGTCCGGGGAGTCTTTCATCCCGTTGCTCCAGTCTTCCAGATAGAGATTCACGGCCAGACCGATGCTGCGGGCATATTCTATGGTACGGCGGATATCGGCGGCATGCTCCCCCAGGCTCTTGCCCAGCTGGCCGCGGCAGTGACGCTCGCTGCCTTTGCAAAGCAGGTTCATCACCTTGCCACCGCAGGAGGCTATCCAGTCGGCGCTGGTGGTGCCATCTACAAAGCCGAGCACCTCCACGCGCTCCAGCAGGCCGTTTTTGGCAGCCCAGGCGCAGATGTCGCCCACCGACTCCTTTTCTCCGGCGGACACGCGGGCCGAAGCCACCTCTATGCGGGACACACGCACCTCCTGCAGCAGGAAACGGGCAATCAGCAGCTTCTCGTGAGGCATAAAGCTCACGCCGCTGGTCTGCTCCCCGTCCCGCAGGGTGGTGTCCATTATCTCGATGCGTTTCATATCGCTGCGCTATGCGTTTGCCTTTTCCCAGGCTTCTATCTTATCCTTGCTTTCCAGCAGGAAATCTATGTCGTCCAGCCCGTTGGCCAGGCAGTATTTCTTGTAGCCGTTTATTTCGAAGCTCTCGCTGCGGCCGGTGGCCAGGTTGGTCACGGTCTGCGCAGGCAAATTGACCTCGACCTCGGTTTTGGCGTCGGCCTTGATGCTGGCGAACAGCTCCGAGAGAAACTCTTCGCTCACGGTCACGGGCAGCACGAAGTTGTTGAGCTCGTTGTTTTTATGGATATCCGCAAAGAAGCTGGAGATGACCACGCGGAAGCCATAGCCGGCGATGGCCCAGGCGGCGTGCTCGCGGCTCGAACCGGAGCCGAAGTTCTTGCCTGCCACGAGGATGCAGCCGCCGTAGCGGGGATCGTTCAGCACGAAATCCGCCTTGGGGGTGCCGTCGGCGTTGTAGCGCCAGTCGCGG
>CACXHG010000153.1 GCA_902767355.1 uncultured Bacteroidia bacterium | reverse complement strand
GTGGGCTTTATGGTGGTATATGGCATCAGCCGGATGTTTGTGGATACCAACCTTATGCCCATCATCGTGGCTACAACCGACAGCCGCTACCGTGCCACAGCCTATGGCATGATGAACATGTTCACCACCGTCATCGGCGGGCTGGGCGTGTATGTGATAGGCGTGCTGCGCGACCGCAGCGTGGATATGAGCCTGATACTGCAGGTGGTATCCCTCACGGCCCTGGCCAGCGTTGTGTTCCTTATACTGATCAAACGTTCAGTAAAAAAGAAAGATAATCAATAAAAATAAATACCTATGATCGATTCTATGCGCACAAGCCGCGTGCTTGAAAAACTCAGGGCAGGCAAGGTTGCCACCTGCTTCAAAATCAACACTTCGTGCATGGAGGTGGCCGAGATAGTCGCCCTTTCGGGCTTCGACTGCCTCTGGCTGGACCGTGAGCACTGCGTGAACGGCTGGCAGGACATAAAGGCGCAGATACTGGCCGGCAAGGCCTATGGCGCCGACACCATGGTCAGAGTTTCCCGCGGCCCGTACAGCAATCTCATCAAACCCTTCGAGATGGACGCCACCGGCATCATGGTGCCGCATGTGATGAGCCTCGAAGAAGCCAAGCAGATAGTCTATTACACCAAGTTCCATCCGGTGGGCAGGCGTCCCATAGACGGCGGTAACGCCGACGGCGCATATTGCCTGCTGGACGGCGCCAAATATATGCAGCAGGCTAACGAGCAGCGCTTTACCGTGCTTCAGATAGAAGACCCCGAGCCGGTGGAGGAGCTGGAGGCCATAGCCGCTCTCCCGGGCTACGACATGCTTTTCTTCGGCCCGGCCGATTTCAGCCAGGGCATAGGCGACCCGCTCAATTTCAGCAATCCGCTGCTCAAGCAGACCCGCAAGCGTGTGGCCGAATTGGCACGCAAAAACGGCAAATTCGCCGGCACCACCGGCAGCGCCCAGAATGCGGCCGAGCTGATAGACCTGGGCTACAACTTCATAAGCATGGGCGCAGATGTAGTCGGCGTCGGAGCTTATTGCGAGAAGATACTGGAAGATTATCATAAACTGACCGGACGATAGTCAATGAAAGCTTTAAGAGCCAAGATAGTTACCGAAAAGGGCCTGGTCTCCGGCTTTCTGGTGCTGGACGGCGGCAAGATCGCCGATATCACGCTGGAGCAGCCGCAGTGCGAGGTTGAGACTTACGCCCACTGCTACATAGTGCCGGGATTCATAGACCTGCACATCCACGGCATCCACGACTTCCTGGTGGACGACGGCCCCGAGGCCCTGGCCGGCATGTGCCGCACGCTGCCTAAATATGGCGTGACCGGCTTTCTGCCCACCGTTTCGCCAAGCCCCATGGGGCAGGATGCAGCTTTCCTGAAGACTTTGGCGGCAACTTCGCCGGAAGGTACCCACATTCTGGGCTTCCATCTGGAGGGACCCTTCCTGGCGCTGACCGGAGCCTTCAATAAAGACGCCATCGGCGGCGGCGGGGCGGACCGCGTGCGCGCCCTGATAGAGGCTGCCAAGCCGTACAAGGCCATCTTCAGCGTTTCGCCCGATGTCGAGGGTATATGCGACCTCATCCCGATCATGGCCGAGGGCGATACCCCCGTGTTCATGACCCATACTGCCGCAAACGTGCAGCAGACTCAGGCGGCCATTGCGGCCGGCGCCCGCCACTGCACCCACTTCTACGACGTGTTCCCCTGCCCGCCGGTGAGCGAGCCGGGCGTGCGCCCCAGCGGCATTGTTGAGGCCGTGCTGGCCGATCAGCGCGTGAGCGTGGATTTCATCCTGGACGGCGTGCATGTCGATCCGATAGCCGTCAAGATGGCTATGGTGGCCAAACAGAGCGGCCCCGGCAAGGTGTGCCTTATAACCGACGCCAATGTAGGTGCCGGTTTCCCTCCGGGAACCTATACCTTCGGCAATATGGGAGACATAGTCTTCGACTATCCCGGAGCGCCCGCCCGCAGCACCAGAGACCACACCCTGGCAGGCAGCGGCCTGACCCTGGACGTGGCCCTGCGCAACGCCGTCAAGATGCTGGACGTGAGCATTGCCGAAGCCAGCAGGATGCTCAGCTACAACCCCGCCTGCGTGCTGGGAGTGCAGGACCGCAAGGGTCTGCTCGCTCCCGGCTACGACGCCGATTTCGTGGTGCTGGACAGCAATCTGGAGGTGGTGAGCACCTGGATATCAGGAAAAGAATATTATAATAACCCTAAATAACCAATCAGTCTTATGTCAAATTTTGTGTACCAGCCCTCTCAATGGGTCCCTTTCAGAGACAAGGAAGTCATAGACCGCGTCGCAGCCATCCGTAGGGAAGATATGGAGAAGCATCCCAACCCCGATTACAAGATCCGGGTAGTGCCCGATGCATCCGTAGAGCACTTCATGATTGAAGATATGGTGCGCCGTCTCAAGGAATCCTCCGACACGGGAAAGAAGGTGGTGATGATTCTGCCCAACCCCGTGACCACCTACCGCTATGTGGCGCGCATGTGCAATGCCCTCAAGATTGACTGCCACAACCTCTATGCCTTTGCGATGGACGAGTATGCAGACCAGGACGGCAACATCGCCCCGGAAGACTGGGAGTGCGGTTTCACCTATGCCATGCTGCACAATTTCTACTATGAGCTGGACGAGAAACTCCGCCCGGAGCGCAGCCATTTCGTAGGCTTCACCAACAAGAACATCAATGACTACAGCAAGATGATAGAGGATGCCGGCGAGGCCGACATCGTGTATGCAGGTCCCGGCTGGACAGGCCACCTGGCCTTCATCGAGCCCGACGCCCCCGAGTTCCAGGGTTCTCTTGAAGAGTGGAAGCAAATGGGTGCCCGCATCTGCACCCTGAGCCCCTTCACCCTGGCTCAGAACTCCCTGCACGGCGCCTTCGGCCTTAGCGGCAACCTGGCCGCAGTGCCGCCCAAAGCCGCCACCATCGGTCCGCGCGACGTGCTTGCCGCCCGCTACCGCAACGACACTCACGCCATTACCATCCATGGCACAAGCTCTGCATGGCAGCGCTTCACCACCCGTCTGGTGCTGCACGGCCCAGTGAGCCCCCGCATCCCCGAGAGCATAATGCAGACTGTTCCCACAAGCGTATTCGTGTCCGAAACCATCGCAAAGAATATAGAACCTGACTGGGTAAACGAATATTAGTATGACAAATACACTCAAAGCCGGGGCTGCAATCGGGGAGATTACCCCCAAGGATTCGCAGTTTCTTTACGGCTATCCCTATGTGGAGAGAATGAGCGTCGGGGCGCACGACCCCCTGACCTGCACGGCGCTCTTTATAGACAACGGCTCCGAGCAGCTGATGTTCATCTCCCACGATATACTGTACCTCAATAAAGCGCAGGTCGCCGCCATCCGCAGCGGTATCTCAGCCAAGACGGGCGTGCCGGCCGGAAACATTCTGGTTTCCGTGACGCACACCCACTCGGCGCCCACGCCCTTCGACGTGGTCATCAGCCGCAACGACTCTGTGGTGCCGCCGGCAGACAAAAATTACATGGCCTTCGTGGTGGAGCAATCCGTCAGCGCCGGCTGCAGGGCTTTCGCAGCGGCCAGACCGGCGGAGATAGGCTTTGTCATGGGCGATGCCACCGGCCTTGGCACCAACCGCCACGACCCTGCAGGGCCCAAGGACATGCAGGTGCCCACAATGCTGGTGCGCGGCTTGGACGGCAAATATATAGCTGCGATGCTGGTGGTGTGCATGCACCCGACCGTGCTGCACGAAGACTCCAAGCTTTGCAGCGCCGATTTCCCTCACTATACACGCGAGAAACTGCGCAAAGAGCTTCTGGGCGAAGGCTGCCCTGTGGCGTATTTCACAGGCACCTCCGGCGATCAGAGTCCGCGCCACGTGACCCACGGCAATAACTTTAGCGAAGCGCAGCGCCTGGGAGAGATAGTGGCTGCGTCCGTGATATCCGAAGCGGGCAAGGGGGTGATTTTTGACCGCAGCCTCCCGTTGGCTGTTGCTTCAAAGAATCTGAACCTGCCAAAGCGCGACTTCCCCACTGTGGAGTGGGCGCTGGCCAACCGCGACAGGGCAAAGGCCCATTTCGAGACCCTCAAGGCCGACCCCGCAGCCGACAAGCGCGAAACCCGCACCGCAGAGGTGGACTGGTTCGGCAGCGAAGAGGCGCTGCTGCTGGCCACCCTTGCCGCCAAGGGCGAGCTGGAAGATGTCTATGCCAGCTGCCTGCCCGCGGAGATACAGGTCGTTAAAGTCGGCCCCTGGCGCTATGCCGCCTGGCCGGGTGAGGTATTCGTGGAGTTCGGCCTCTGGCTCAAGGAGTCTTTCAAGAATGTCTCGCTGATAGGCTATGCCAACGGTGACCTGCAGGGCTACGTCGTGACCCGCGAGGCTGTGGAAAAACGCTACTACGAGTCCGGCAACTCTTTCTTCAGTGTTGACGCCGGTTACATAATGCTGGACGAAACCAAAAAACTTATAGCCGGTCTGGAGTGATGAGCCGCTATCTGGGCATAGATCTGGGAACCACCTATTTCAAGGCGGGTGTCTACGATGCCGATGGCCGCCTGTGCGGTCTTGGCCGTGAATCTGTGCTCAAAGTGTCTGAAAATGACCGCTGTGAACTGTCGGTTTCAGATTTCTGGAAGACAGTTTCCGGCGCCATTTCCCAGGCTCTTTCGGAAGCCGGAATTCCGGCTTCGGCCATAGATGCGGTGTCCTATTCTTCCCAGGCCAACAGTTTTGTGCTGCTGGATGCTGCCGGGGTGCCTTTGACGCCCCTGATCCTCTGGTGTGACCATCGCGCCAAGGGCGAGTGCGAAAAGCTCCGCGCTCTGGATGCAGCGCCCGGATTCACCCGGACGACCGGTCTTGGAATCGCTCTGGACGAAGAGTTTATGCTTTCCAAGCTGGCCTGGTTCCAGAAGCACGAAGCGCTAGTTTGGGACCAGACGCGCTATGTGATGACCATCTCCGACTATCTTGTCTATGGATTGACGGGCAGCAGGGTGGGCGACCGCAGCACCGCCGCTATGACGGCTATGCTGGATGTCGCTCTCGGCCGCTGGTGGCCCGAGGCTTTGGAGGCCTTTGGCCTTAAAGAGGATATGCTTTCCACCCCGATGCCGTCCGGCACGCTGGCCGGAAATGTAACCGGCCGCGGGGCTTCGCTGGCGGGTCTCAAAGAGGGCACTCCGCTGTATCTGGGCTGTCTGGACCACTACGCTGTGGCTATAGGGGCGGGGATACTCGCCGGCCGCCGCATCAGCGAGTCCACCGGCACAGTGCTGGCCTGCGTGGCCTACAGAGAGGGTTATGCTCCCCGCAAAGGCGTCATCACCGGCCCCGGTCTGGACAGCAGCCATTATTTCCAGATGGCCTTCGATTCCAATGGCGCTACAGCCGT
>CACXHG010000152.1 GCA_902767355.1 uncultured Bacteroidia bacterium | reverse complement strand
GGCGGCGCCGTATATCACGTCACCAAGCTCACCGACGACGGCAGCACGGGGACCCTGCGCTGGGCTGTGAACCAGAAGGGCGCGCGCACCGTGGTGTTTGATGTGGCTGGCCGCATCGCACTGACTTCCAATCTGAAAATCAAGAACGCCGACCTTACCATAGCCGGCCAGACGGCGCCCGGCGACGGCATTGTACTGACCGACTATTCGGTGGAGGTGGATGCCGACAATGTGATAATCCGCCACATGCGTTTCCGCATGGGCGACGAGGGCGCCAAGGCCTACAAGGCCACCATGACAGAAGACCAGTGGAACGCCCTCAAGTCCATTCCCATGGAAGACGCCATCTGGGGCCGCGAGCACAAGGGAGTGATCCTGGACCACTGCTCCATGAGCTGGTGCATAGACGAGGCGGCCTCTTTCTACGACAACGAGCGCTTTACCATGCAGTACTGCATCATAGCAGAGAGCATGAACGACTCCTTCCACCCCAAGGGCAAGCACGGCTACGGCGGCATCTGGGGCGGCCAGGGGGCAAGTTTCGTGCACAACCTGATAGCTCACCACAGCTCCCGCACCCCGCGCCTTTGCGGCAGCCGCTACACCGGAAAGCCCGAGGCTGAGAAGGTGGAGATAATCAACAACGTATTCTATAACTGGGGCCCGACCAACGGCGGTTACGCCGGCGAGGGCGGCAACTACAACTTTATAAACAACTATTATAAGCCCGGCCCTTCCACGGCCACCAAGAAGGGCATAGTAAACCGCATTTTCGCCCCCAGTGCCGACGACGGCAGCGAGAAGAACGCCAAGGGCACCTGGGGCAGCTTCTTTTTGAGCGGCAACCGCTTCGACACCGGCTGCGCTAGTCTGACCGATGCCGAAAAAGCCCTGTGCGAGAGCGCCAATGCCGACAATAAAAACGGCCTGCACCCCAACGGCACTGCTCCCGAGAGCGTGTATGCCGACGCAGCCTTCGACATTTCTGCCGATGGCAGTGCGGTCAAGACCGTGGCGGCCGAGGCAGCCTTTGCCGACGTGCTGGCCAATGCCGGCGCCAGCCTCAGGCGCGACGCGGTGGACGCCCGCATTGTGGATGAAGTCCGCGCCGGCACGGCTGCTGCCGGAGTCAAGGGCATCATCGATTCCCAGACACAGGTGGGCGGCTGGCCCGCTTATAAGGCCACCGAAGAGGAATTAGCCCGGACCACCGACAGCGACGGCGACGGTATGCCCGACTGGTTTGAAGAAAAGGCCGGTCTTGCCAAGAGCAATGCCGCCGACGGCAAAGCCATAAGCCTGGACAAGAACGGGCGTTACACCAACCTGGAGATGTATCTACACTATCTATTAAATATTAACTAAACAAACTACAGTACCCTATGAAACACCTGGCAAAGAAATTATTTCTTTTGATTCTCTGCTTGGGCGCTGCATGGAGTCTGAACGCTCAGACTACCATCAAAGGTATAGTGACCGACGAGGCCGGCGAGCCGCTTATCGGCGCCGGCGTAGTGATAGAAGGCACGCAATCCGGCACAGTGACCGGCATTGACGGCGACTATATTCTGGAGGTCCCTTCCGATGCAGTTAACCTGGTATTCTCATTCATCGGGCTCGAGACTAAAACCGTAGCCATCGACGGCCGCACCCAGATCGACGTAGTGCTGGGTTCCGACCAGAATTACCTCGACGAGGTGGTCGTGGTCGGCTATGCCACAGTCAAGCGCCGCGACCTGCTGGGCTCCGTGTCCAGCGTGAGCAGCGAGAAAATCGCCGAACAACCTGTGAACAACATCTCCCAGGCCCTCTCCGGAAAGATGGCCGGCGTGTCCGTGACCACCACCGAAGGTGATCCCGACGCCGACATCAAGATCCGCGTGCGCGGCGGCGGTTCCATCACCCAGAGCGCAACCCCTCTCTACATCGTGGACGGCTTCCCCATGGAGAGTATCAGCGACATCCCTTCTTCTGAAATCCAGAGCATCGACGTGCTCAAGGATGCATTCTCCACGGCAATCTACGGTAGCAGAGGCGCCAACGGCGTTATTATCGTGACCACCAAGGATGCCGACAAGGGCCAGAAGGTAAGCGTGAAACTCAACAGCTACTACGGCCTCAAGTGGATGGCCAACAAGGATGCCATCCAGCCTATGAACGTAGAGAACTTCGTGAAGTTCCAGTACGAGAACGCCCTCATACAGAACAAGGTCTCTACTCAGTACGAACCCTATTTCGGCATGTTCAGCGAATTGGACCAGTATGCCGGCATGCCTGGCAACGACTGGATCGATGCGGTTTTCGGCCGCACCGGCAACACCTTCTCCACCGACTTTTCCGTTTCCGGCAGCGGTGAGGGTGTGAACTGGACCCTGGGTTACGCCCACATAGGCGACAAGGCCATCATGGTGGGCAGCGACTACGTGCGCGACAACCTCAACTTCAAGACCAAGTTCAAAACCAGCAAGACCACCTCTATCGACGCCAGCATCCGCTATTCCCGCGTGAAGGTCAACGGAGCCGGCGCCAACGGCCTCAACGACAAGGGTACCACCACCGGCAACGGCCGTCTGAAACACTCTGTGCAATATGCTCCCATCCCCGTGAACACGATTGCCAGCGAAAACGATGAGGCCGACACCTACGGCGACAACGTGCGTCCGCTGCAGAGTATTGCCGACAACGACAGCCGCCGCCTGCGCACCAGCCTGAACGCCAACGCGGCTTTCAACTGGGAGATTGTGGATGACCTCCGCCTCAAGATAGAGGGCGGTTTCGAAGACTGGCGCCAGAGCGACGACCGCTTCTACGGCATCTCCACCAAACTGAGCGCACAGGACAGCGACGTGCCCGGAACCCCTTCGAGCAACCATATCGAGCGCTTCCGCACCCGCTACCGCAACACCAACACCCTGAACTACGATTTCAAGAATATCTTCAAAAACGACGACCATCAGCTGAGCGCGATGATAGGCCAGGAGCTCACCATCACCAAGTCCAATACCCTGGATCTGAGGCTTGACGGCTACCCGACCTTCTTCACCGCAGCCATGGCGTGGAACTATATGTCGCAGGCTGCCGGCACCTCCCTGCCCGATGGCTCGGTGTCCAAGAATGCGACTTTCAGCAATACATATTCTCCCAACGACGTGCTGCTGTCGTTCTTTACCCGCGTGAACTACAACTACAAGAACCGCTATATGGTGGGCGCGACCTTCCGTGCCGACGGTTCTTCCAAGTTCGCAAACCCCTGGGGCTTCTTCCCCTCTGCAGCCGTCGCCTGGACCATCAGCAACGAAGACTGGATGGCCGGCTCGCGCGGCTGGCTGGACCAGCTCAAGCTGCGCTACAGCTTCGGTACCGCCGGTAACAACAACATCCCTTCCGGCCTTCTGAACAAGGAGTTCGTCTCCAGGAGCACCTCATTCATCAGCATGAGCGGCAACTATCTGGCAACCATCAACGACGAGAACGGCAAGACCGTGCTGAACAACCCGGCTCTCAAATGGGAGACGACCTACACCCACAATATCGGTTTGGACTTCGGCCTGTTCAAGGGCAAGCTGAACGGTAGCGTCGAGGTTTACCAGAACGACACCAAGGACCTGCTGATCAACTTCCCCATCTCCGGTGCGGGTTATGCGCGTCAGTACCGCAACGCCGGCAGCGTGCGCAACCGCGGTGCCGAACTTACCCTGAGCGCCCCCATCGTGGCCAAGGAAGATTTCGGCCTGAACCTGTCTGCCAATATCTCCTACAACCAGAACAGGGTGACTTCCCTGGCCGGACTGCCCAGCGTGGACGCTTGTGCGGAATGGGTTTCTACCAACGAGATATCCCAGGACTATATTGTTGAGGTCGGCCAGCCCATGGGCAATATGTACGGCTTCCAGTACGACGGCTTCTACACCGTAGATGATTTCGAAGGTTACGAAGGCGGCAAATGGATACTGAAAGAAGGCGTGGCCGACGACAGCGAGATTATCGGCGGCAACTACCTGATGCCCGGTGCCCTCAAGCTTAAGAATGCCGACGGCAGCGAGGATAATAAGGTCACATCCAGCGACATGCGTGTCATTGGCAATGCGATGCCCGACTTTACCGGCGGTTTCTCCCTCTCCGGCTATTTCAAGGGCTTCGACTTCAGCGCCAACTTCAATTATGTCATCGGCGCCCAGATCTACAACGCCAACAAGATCGAATTCACATCTTCGCGCAAATACTACAACCGCAACCTTATCAATATGATGGATGTGGACAAGCGCTGGAGTGCAGTGAACTGGGAAACCGGCGAGCTTATCACCAGCCTGGACGAGATGGCGGCCGCAAATGCCGGCAAGACGATGTGGAATCCTATGATTTCCAACGCCGTATTTACCGACTGGGCCGTGGAGGATGGTTCGTTCCTGCGCCTGCAGAGCGCAACCGTCGGCTACACCCTGCCCGAGAAACTCACCCAGAGGGTATATCTCAAGAAGGCCCGCGTGTATGTCACCGGCACCAACCTCTGGTGCCTGACCAAGTATTCCGGCTACGACCCCGAGGTGGACACCCGTCGCAAGACCCCTCTGACCCCGGGCGTTGACTACAGTGCATATCCCAAGAGCATCGGCTTCGTGGCCGGCGTGAACCTCACATTCTAATGCGTAAAGAAGATGAAAAAGTTTATACAATTTGTACTCAGCATCGCAGTAATCTCTGCCCTGGCATCTTCCTGCGACGACCTGCTTAAACCCGAATCTCCGTCTTCTTACAGCGAAGAATCGGTTTATTCCAATCCCAACCTGGCCGAGGGCGCCATCTTCGGCATCTGCGAGGCTTTTGCCGTGAATAACTCCTACCGCAACCGTTTCCATCCCTGGTATGGCTACAATACGGACGTGGAGTGGTACAACACCTACAATCCCGGTGCAGACCAGGGCAAGAGCGATATAGGCATCTACAACTGCCTTCCCACCAACAACCAGCTGGACGAGGCGGAAGGCTGTTTCCCCATGATATACACAGCAGTGGAGCGTGCCAACCTGGCTGTCAGCGGCCTGCGCAAATATGGAAATGTGGCCGAAGACGCCACTATGGCCAGCCTCCTGGGCGAGGCCCTCACGCTGCGCGCCATGCTCTACTACGACCTCTGCAAGGCCTGGGGCGATGTCCCGGCACGTTTCGAACCCCTGACCTCCGAGACAATCTACGTTCCCCGCAGCAGCCGTGATACGATTTTCGTTCAGATCCTCAGCGACCTGGAAGAGGCTATCGGCTATCTGCCTTATCCCGGCGAGACCGCCACTGCCCGCCGCACCGACCGTGTGAACAAGGTGTTTGCCCAAGGTCTGTATGCCCGCATCGCCCTGATGGCTTCTGGCTATGCACTGCGTCCCGACGATGGCAAAGTGGGTACCGGCGACCTTGGCAGCGTCCGCCTCACAAACGAGCCGGCCCTGGCCAAGAGCGTGCTCTATCCCAAGGCCCTGGAATACCTCAAGGATGCCATCGCCAACGGCGGCTGCAGCCTCGAACCCGATTTTGAGGCCTACTGGAAGCGCCAGAGCGCAAGGCAGAACCTTTCTTTCGACGGAGAGACCATCTTCGTGATGCCTTTCGGCGAGAACCGCGGCCAGTGGAACAACTACTTTGCCCTGCGCGCCGACAGCGGCACTAAGTACAATACTTACAGCAGCGCCCGTGGCGGTGCTGCAGGTCCGCTCCCGTATCTGTGGTGGAAATATGACGAGAACGACGTCCGCCGCGACGTCACCTGCGCCAACTATCGCTGGGACGTTAAGACCGGCGGTCTGATACCCGCAGGCATCGGTACCTGGTATTTCGGCAAATATCGCTTCGACTGGCAGGGCAAGCCGGCCAGCAGCAGCGACGACGGCGCCAAACCCGTGGTGATGCGTTATGCAGACATCCTGCTCATGGCAGCCGAGATAGAAAACGAGCTTAACGGCGTTACCAACGATGCCAAGAGCTGGCTGGCCGAGGTCCGCACCCGTGCCTATGCCGGCGACAGCGAAGCCGCCCAGGCCTATGTCAATTCCATCTCCGGCAAAGAGGCTTTCTTCAATGCCATAGTAGATGAGCGCGCCCTGGAGTTCTGCGGCGAAATGCTGCGCAAGGCCGACCTTATCCGCTGGAATCTGCTTCGCACCAAGCTGGACGAGGCAAAGGACGAGCTGCGCGCGCTGCGCGGCCACACCGGCGCCTATGCCGACCTGCCCGCCGACATCTACTACCAGTACGACGAGGATGCCGAGAGTCTGACTATCTACGGATTCCGCCCCGGCGAGACCACCAAGCCCAAAGGCTCGTGGGACAACAGCAAGAACTACTACTCCAAGGTTGTGAGCGATGACAATAAGCCCACCGGCCTCTACGACGACCGTATCGACGGCATCTATGCCCATGGTGACCAGATGGAATGGTATATGTACTGGCCCATCTTCTCCAACCAGATCAACAACAGCCAGAAGAAACTTGTAAACGACTACTACTATGAATAAGATAAAGTATATCCTTATAGCTCTCGTAGCCTTCGTAGTGGCAGGCTGCGTGCAGGACAAGGTGTTCGACGAAATCAAGACCGTGCCCCTCAAGCGCTGTCTGGAGCCGATGAACCTCTCTGCCCGCGTGGATGCCAACTCCGGCGTGCTCACCACCTTCCGCTGGGATGTGACTTCCGATGCGGAGCAGTATCTGCTGGAGGTGCTGGATGCCGAGACCGGGGTCGTGGTGCTCTCCGAAACCCTCACAGGCAAGCAAGTACCTTTCGTGACCTCTCTGGAGGCCGACGGCAACTACACTTTCCGCCTCACCGCCAAGTCTTCGAAGCTTTCCGACTCCAACGTCGCGGTGTATGACGGCACCATCAAGACCTACGCCATCAAAGACAATCTGTTCCTGACCGTGACCGGCAAGAGCGCAGAGGCCGTCTCCCTGGCCTGGTCCAGCGAAGTGTCTGACTATACCGACGTAAGCCATATCGAGGCGACTCCCACCGCAGGCGGCAAGACGCTCAGC
>CACXHG010000151.1 GCA_902767355.1 uncultured Bacteroidia bacterium | reverse complement strand
CCGATGCAAGAACCCAATCCTCGGCATTGATGATCCAATCCGCATTCCAATCTCTTGGATTACCTTCTTTATCGCGATAATAGTCCACCGTTGCATTGCCGTACACAGTGATTCCGTCCTTTTCTATGGTGGCTCTTAGCAAGGATGAGGATTCATCCCAGTCGAGGACGCTATTATAAATGTTATTTGCCGTGAATTTCTGTTTTCCCTGCTCGTAAAGTCTGTTGAGAAAAAATGGTACAAAAGACGAGCCTTCCACCTTTATGTATTTCGGTGTATCGGTCTCGGAGAATGATGTAACCGGGCCCGAATACTTGCTGCCGGCATCGTCAGAGGCCGTCACCTGCATAGCTGACAAATACCAGTAGCCATCGAGGTCGTGCCCTTCGCCATTAAGTGTCTCGCCACAGCCTGCCGTCAGGAACAGCAATAATGTCAACGCTGTAAAGAATGCTGATTTCATAGATGTTATTCAAGATTTGGGAACTTAGCCTATTTGATATACTTCAGCAGCTCGGCTTCCATGATTTTGTAGCCGGCCAGGGTGGGGTGGACGCCGTCGTGGGAATTCTCAGGGGCGATGCCGCCGCGACCGTCGTTGAGTACACTCCAGTAGTCCACATATTTTGCATCTTTCTCTGCAGCCATACGCTTTATCATTTCGTTGAGCGCAGCTACGGTGCTGGCCTGGGGGCCAAGCTGGGGCCGCCAGGGATATGCAGCAACCGGCAGAACCGAGCAGACAAGGGGGATGATGCCGTTGGCCTGGGCAATCTCTACCATAGAGGCGATATTGCCAACGATATTCTCCAGAGAAATGTCGCCGGTATTCTCTGCCAGGTCGTTGGTGCCGATGAGGATGGCGACATATTTGGGGTGAAGGTCCACCACGTCGGCGCGCATACGGGCCAGGTTCTCTATGGTGGTCTGGCCGCTGATGCCTCGACCCACAAAATTATTGTCGGTAAAGAAAGCAGGGTCGTTGCGGGGCCAGGCATCGGTGATGGAGTCGCCGAAGAGCACGGCTACCGGAGCCTCTTTCTGGGCGGCATTGGCGCCTGCATAGCGCTGATAGTTGCCAAAATCGGTGTCGGAATGGCCTTTGGTGGCGAAAACCCGGCCGCAGATGGTGCGGCCTTCGCGCAGGAACTTCACCTGCAGGTCGCGGATGACCTCGTAGCCCTTGGCGTTGAGGTGCAGATGGTCGCTCTCTGTGTATGTTGCAAAATTGTCGTCGCCAAACGCAGGCAGCGTGAAAAGGTCCAGATAGGGCACGCCTGCCGCCTGGCAGCACAGCATCTGTTTGGCAACGAACTCGTTCATGCCGCACTCCGGGCCCTGATAATTGATGTCGGTGCCGCTGCCGGGGTGGTTGAAGCACTTGGTGGAGGTCATAAACAGTATGCGGGCAGCAGGGGCCTTCTCGCGTATGCGCTTGATGGCGTAGTTTATGCCGCCGCACTGTGTGCTGAGCTTGGCGGCGTCATAATTGTCATGTTCGGTGTAGTCCCAGGCGTCGCCGACAAGCGCATTCGCCTGCTGGAAGTCGTTGGTAGAAGCCCAGAGCACGTAGGTGTCGTACACCGGCGCATCCGGGGCGCAGGCCTGGTCTATCTGCCACTGTATGTGCTTGTGCTCGCCCTGGCTGAGGTTGGAGAACCCGGCTCCGCCGACGCCGTATTTGGTGATCTCGGCGCCCAGCTGCTCCGCCCAATAGCCGGTGGCTACATCGGAGGCGGGCACCACGCTGAACGAGCCGCCGAAGACGGCTATGGTCTGTTTGTGGGAAATCTTCTTGGTGTTTGCACAGCCGGCCAGCGGACATATAAGCGCTGCAATGGCCGCGATAATGACTAGATTGCGGAATCTCATTTTAAAACGTTTTCCCAAAGATAATAAGAATAAACTATCTTTGCCACTGGATATGTCAGAAAATACGCCACATAGAGGTCAGGCGGTGGTTGTAAAGCACACCGGAAGCCACTATCTGCTCAGCAGGCTGCCAGAGTGGGACCTGTTCCCGGCGGTGCTGCGCGGCAAGGTCCGCCTGAAGGGCTCGGTGGCCACCAATCCGGTGGCCGTGGGCGATGTGGTGGATTATATCTGGGAGGAGGGTATGAGCGTGATAGAGCGCATCCATCCCCGCCGCAACTACATCATCCGACGCAGCGCCAATCTCTCGCGCGAGGCGCACATCATCGCTGCCAATCTGGACCACGCCTATCTGATTGTGACAATGGCCTTTCCGGAGACCAAGCTGGCCTTTGTGGACCGCTTCCTGGTCACCTGCGAGGCCTACGGCGTGCCGGTCACCATCGTGATAAACAAGAGCGATCTGCTGGACGAAGAGCTGCAGCAGATGGCCCTCAGCTTCAAGGATATATATGCCGGCGCCGGCTATGAGATAATGGAAGTGTCGGCCAAAACCGGCAGCGGCGTCGATGGCCTGCGGGAGCGGCTGCGCGGCAAGGTGAACCTTTTCAGCGGCACCTCCGGGGTGGGGAAAAGCTCGCTGATAAAGGCCCTGGACCCTTCTCTGGAACTGATTCGCACTGCAGAGATATCCTCAGCCCACCTGCAGGGCCGCCACACCACCACCTTCTACGAGATGTATCCGATAGCCGGCGGCGGCTTTGTGATAGATTCCCCCGGCATACGCGGCTTCGGCCTGGTAGATTTCAAAAAGGAAGAACTGAGCACTTATTTCCCTGAAATGCTGCGCGTTATGGACAGCTGTCGCTTTGCCCCCTGCACCCACACCCACGAGCCTGGCTGCGCGGTGAAGGCCGCGGTGGAAGAGGGCGCAATCAGTGCCGACCGCTACTACTCCTACCTGGGAATGCTGGAGGAAGAGAACAAATACCGATAGTCTTTTTGCTAAATGTGATATGAAATGCCGTGCTGGGCCAGGAAGTCGAGCAGGGCGGGGTTGGGAGCTATGCGGAATTTCTTGGAGAAGAATTCGCACTCGCGCCTCTTGCGGTCGTCGAACAGACGTATGTACAGGGTGGCCTTGCCTGAATTCTTGCGGCAGACCTTGGAGAATTCTTTCTCGAAATCGGGGGTTAGCTTCTCCACCGGGATGTTCACGTGGAACTCCTTCACCCGCTCGTCCTTGACCACGGATAGCAAGTCTATCTTTTTGATGACCAGTTTCTTGTAGGCCAGGCTCTGGCTGCCGTCGGCGTTGCGGTTGAAACGCTGGGACACTCCGCACTCTATCAGCAGCGGGGTGTTCACGTTGGTGTAGGACATGAAGTTGGCGTAGTCGCGGTTGAAGAGCGCGAACTCGTAGGAGCCGGTGAAATCCTCTACCGTGAAGCGGCAGTAAGGCGTGTTGTTCTTGCTCATGCCGCTCTTGTTGGCTGTCACGATGCCGGCCACCGTGTATGCCTTGCCCTCCGGGGCCGGCTTGTCGCTGCCTTCCAGCTCGGACTGTATCTCTGCCAGCTGGCTCACAGTGCAGTTGGTGAAATTGTCCACCTCGAACTTGAACACGTCCAGCGGGTGGGCGCTCAGGTACATACCCACGACATCCTTCTCGCTCTTGAGCAGCATCATGCGGTTTTCTTCACCGGCAGGGGGGAACACGGGCCGCACGGGCTTGAGCTCCGCCATATCCCCAAACAGGGAGAAGGCGCTGTTAAGGGCGCTGTTGTGAAATTTGGAGGCGTAGCTTATCACGGCGTCGATAAACGGCTCGCCCTTGGCTGTGAGGGCGAAATACTGCCCGCGGCTGGCCTCGGTAAAGCCGTCGAAGGCGCCGGCGCTCACCAGGCTCTCGAGCACCTTGCGGTTGAGGATGGTGTTGGGCACCCGCTCCACAAAGTTGAAAAAGTCGGTGAAGGGGCCGTCTTTGGTGCGTATCTGGATAATCTCGTTGATCACATTGGGCCCCACGCCCTTGATGCCGCCCATGCCGAAGCGTATGGCGCCGTCTTTATTCACGGTGAACTCCGTGAAACTCTCGTTGATATCCGGGCCGAGCACCTTGACACGGGAGCGGCGGCAGTCCTCCATAAGCTTGGCAATCTCGTTCATGTCGTTCAGATTGCAGCTCATGTTGGCCGCCAGAAACTCGGCGGGGTAGTGGGCCTTGAGGTATGCGGTCTGATATGCCACCCAGGCATAGCAGGTTGCGTGCGACTTGTTGAAAGCGTAGGAGGCGAATTTCTCCCAGTCCTTCCAGATCTTGTCCAGGATCTTCTCGGGATGGCCGTTGGCAATGCCGCCCTCCATAAACTTGCTCTTGAGGCCCATCAGGGTCTCTATCTGCTTTTTGCCCATCGCCTTTCGCAGGGTGTCGGCCTGACCCTTGGTAAAGCCGGCCAGCTTCTGAGAAAGAAGCATCACCTGCTCCTGATAGACCGTGATGCCGTAGGTGTCCTTCAGGTACTCCTCCATCTCGGGCAGGTCGTATTCTATGGGCTTGACGCCCTGCTTGCGGTCCACGAAGTCGGGGATGTAGTCCATGGGGCCCGGCCGGTAGAGGGCGTTCATCGCAATCAGGTCCTCGAAGCGCTCCGGGTGCAGCTTCTGCAGCCAGGTCTTCATGCCGTCGGACTCGAACTGGAACACGGCGGTGGTGTCGCCGCGGCCGTAGAGCTCGTAGGTGGCCTTATCGTCTATGGGAATCTTCTCTATGTCGATTTCCCTGCCGTGGCCGGCCTTGATCAGATCCAGCGCCTTGTGTATGATGGACAGGGTGTTCAGCCCCAGGAAGTCCATCTTGAGCATGCCCACGTCCTCTATGTAGTGGCCGTCGTATTGCGAAGTCACCAGGTCCTTGCCGTTCTTGTCCTTGGACAGGCACACCGGGATGAAGTCGCCTATGTCGCCGGGGCCGATGATGGTGGCGCAGGCGTGCTGGCCGACCTGCTGGATGCAGCCCTCCAGCTTCTCGGCGTAATAGAGCACTTCCTTGACCTGATCGGAGCCATTCTCCAGCTCGTTCTTGAACTCCGGCACCAGCCGGTAGCAGTTGGCCAGGGTAATCTTGACGTCCTTCTCTTCCTTGCCCACCTGGTAGGTCTGTCCGTCCTCTTCCACCACTTTGAAGCCGGGCTTGAGCTCGTCCAGCTTGGGGTTGAAAGGATATTTCT
>CACXHG010000150.1 GCA_902767355.1 uncultured Bacteroidia bacterium | reverse complement strand
GGCCCGTGAGATGGAGGCTGCCGGCAGCCAGAAGCTGCTGGAGGGCAAGGTCGTCGCCTGCCTGTTCTTCGAGCCCTCCACCCGGACCCGCCTCAGCTTCGAGACTGCCGCCAACCGCCTGGGCGCCAGAGTAATAGGCTTCAGCGATGTGACCAACACGAGCATCAGCAAGGGAGAGAGCCTCAAAGACACCATCAAGATGGTATCCAACTACGTGGATATCATTGTGATGCGGCATCCGCTTGAGGGCGCGGCCCGCTACGCCAGCGAGGTGTGCGACATTCCGGTGGTCAATGCCGGCGACGGCGCCAACCAGCATCCCAGCCAGACTCTGCTGGACCTTTACACTATACTCGAGACCCAGGGAAGGCTTGACGGCGTAACGGTGAACATGGTGGGCGACCTGAAGTACGGCCGCACCGTGCACTCGCTGCTGCAGGCGCTCTCGGACTTTGACCCGAGATTCATCTTCACCGCCCCCGAACTGCTGCGCATGCCCCAGGAATACAAGCTTTTCCTCCAGAGCCGCGGCATTCCTTACACCGAGACCGATTCGCTGGCGGAGCACCTGCGCGACTGCGACATACTCTACATGACCCGCGTGCAGCAGGAGCGCTTCAGCGACCCCATGGAATACGAGAAGGTGAAGGACGTCTATCGCCTGGAAAAATCCATGCTGGAGGGCGTAAGGCCCAATATGAAGATCCTGCACCCCCTGCCCCGCGTGGGCGAGATTGCCGCCGACGTGGACGACACACCTTACGCATATTTTTACAAACAGGCCGAAAACGGAATGTACGTGCGCATGGCCATTATCGCTTATCTTCTTGGCTATAAATAGAATACTATGGCAGAACACAATACCCAACTCAAAGTAAGTGCCATCCGCAACGGCACAGTACTGGACCACATCCCTGCACAGAACGTCTTCCAGGTGGTGGACATCCTGGACCTCAACCACGCAGAAAACCCCGTCACCATCGGCTCCAACCTGGAGAGCAAATCACTTGGCCGCAAGGGCATCATCAAGATCGCAGACCGCTTTTTCGCCGACGCCGAACTGGGCCGAATCGCCCTGGTGGCGCCCGACGCAACCGTCAATGTAATAAGGGACTACGAGGTCGTCGAGAAAAAGAAGATAAACCTGCCCGAAGTCGTGGTCGGCCTGGCACGCTGCTCCAACCCCATGTGCGTGACCAACCATCAGGCAGTCACGACCCGTTTCAAGACAATAGTGGAGTCCAAAAAAGTCAAACTATTGTGCCATTATTGCGAGAAAACAACCGAAGAATTTATACCTTTACGCCACTAATACGAAATATTTCAAAACATAATACAAGCAATGAAAAAAGCTTACAACTTCAACGCCGGCCCCTGCGTGCTGCCCAAGGCTGCAATCGAGGCCGCAATCGAGAATCTCAAAGATTTCAAGGGTACCGGGATGTCCGTAATCGAAGTTTCCCACCGCAGCAAGGAGTGGGGCGAGGTGATGGATGAATGCCGTGCACTCTGGAGAGAGCTTCTGAACATCCCCGAGGAATACGAAATCCTGTTTATGGCCGGCGGCGCCTCCACCCAGTTCCTGTGCGTGCCGATGAACCTGCTGGAGAAAAAAGCCGCATACCTCGAGACCGGCGTCTGGGCGAAGAAAGCTTATAAAGAGGCCGCTGCGCTGGGCGAGGCCGTGATTGTGGCATCTTCTGCCGACAAGACCTTCAGCTACATACCCAAGGGCTGGACCATCCCCACCGACGTCGACTACTTCCATATCACCACCAACAACACCATCTACGGCACCGAAATCCGCGAGGATATCGACAGCCCCGTGACCCTGGTGGCAGACATGTCGTCCGATATCATGAGCCGCCCGGTCGATGTCACCAAATACGGCATCATCTACGGCGGCGCCCAGAAGAATGTGGGCCCCGCTGGCGTCGCCTTCGTGATTATCCGCAAGGATATCCTCGGCAAGGTGAGCCGCCACATCCCCACCATGCTCAACTACCAGACACATATCGACGGCGCCTCCATGTTCAACACCCCGCCCGTGTTCTCAATTTTCGTAATGAACGAGACCCTCAAGTGGCTCAAGGGCATAGGTGGCGTAGAGGCCATCAACAAGATCAACGTGCGCAAGGCCCAGCTGCTCTACGACGAGATAGACCGCAACAGCATGTTCGTGGGCACCGCAGCCAAGGAGGACCGCTCCATCATGAACGTCTGCTTCGTGATGGCTCCCGGCAAGGAAGAGCTTCAGGACGAATTCCTGAGCTTTGCCAAAGAGCGCGGCATGGTCGGCATCAAGGGTCACCGCAGCGTAGGCGGTTTCCGCGCTTCGCTCTACAACGCCTGCCCCGTGGAGGCAGTGGAGGCTCTGATAGCCACTATGCAGGAATTTGAAAAATTGCATAAATAGTCTGTCATGAAAGTACTTGTAGCAACCGAAAAACCGTTTGCAGCCGCCGCCGTGGCCGGCATCAAAGAAATCGTAGAAGCCGCAGGCCACAGCCTGGCCCTGCTTGAAAAATATACTTCCAAAGAAGAACTCCTGGCCGCAGTGGCCGACGCCGACGCCCTTATCGTGCGCAGCGACAAGGTCACCGCAGAGGTGGTCGAGGCCGCCAAAAAGCTCAAGATCGTGGTGCGCGCAGGTGCCGGTTTCGACAATCTGGACCTGGACGCCCTCAGCGCCCGCAAGGTGGTGGCCATGAACACTCCCGGCCAGAATGCCAACGCCGTGGCCGAGCTGGCCATAGCCATGATGATCTACATGTGCCGCAACCAGTTCACCCCCGCCACCGGCAGCGAGATCATGGGCAAGAAGATAGGCATACAGGC
>CACXHG010000149.1 GCA_902767355.1 uncultured Bacteroidia bacterium | reverse complement strand
GGGCGATACCGCAGTACCAGCTGTGGGTAGGCAGGCAGTTGTAGGTGTAGGCAAAGTTCCAGATGTCGTAAATCACGATGTAAACCCAGGTCATGTCGGCCCAGATCATATCCTTGCGGTCCTTGGAGGGGTAAACATTCCACCAAGCGGTCATACACATAATGTTGATCAGACCGGCCACGCCGTTCATCACATTGTGCCAGCCGCCATACTGCCAGACGCCCTCTGAAGTGAGCCACCACTTGTTCCAGCCGTTGATGGCGCTTTCAAAGTCGGAGACGCAGGCGATGAGGATGTTGATGCCGACAATCACAAACGGGAAAGGCTTGAACCAATGCTTGGCACCGATGCCCCATTTATATTTGATCATCATGAAGCCGATACAGCCGGCGGTGGCGGCATACAACTTGGCGTAGTGGAACCATCCCTGCATGTAGATGTGGGTCTGGTTGTTAAGCGCCCACTCGGCACCTGTGCGCACTCCGATGGCGATTGCCACAAAGTAGGCGGTCAGAAGTACCGGTACTACCAGGAAAGTGATGATGCCGCCGGCTTTGGTGCGGCGGGCGAATTCATTGAGGAGAATCAGGCCCAGAAGGACCACGATGAGCATTCCCCACTGAGAAAGGGCGTGTGCCCCATAAACTTGGAAAAACATAAAGTAAGTAGTTTAATTAAGTTAGGTAATTTGTTATAATGCTTCTATCTCTTTGATTTCTACCTGGTCGCCCCTTAGCAGCCAGGTGTTGCCGCTGCCGCAGTTCGGGCAGGTGCGGCCGTGCTGCACGGTGGAGTATTCGCACTTGCAGTCGTCGCACCAGGTCACGGCAGGGATGATATTGCAGCGCAGCTCGGCGCCACGCAACAAATCCTCGCGGTCGGTGGCCCACTTCCAGCAGTCTGTCAGATAGTCCGGAATCACGGTGGATACCTCGCCTATGTCCATGACCACTGCGGAGACCTTCTTGGCAAGGTTCTCCTCGGCGACCTTCTTGACATCGCGGATAATGTAAAACACTATGCCCAGCTCGTGCATGGCCCTCTATTTCTTCTTGAAGAGTATCTTGCCGGTGCGCTGTACCATATAGGGCAGTATGCCGCTGAACTTGTCTTCCGATGTGCGCAGGTGGCTGGCCTCGGGATGCTCGCGATAGAGGTGGATGGCGTCGAAGGCGCATTTGGTGGTGCAGATGCCGCAGCCTATGCAGCGGTTTTCGTCCACGACGGATGCCCCGCAGCTGAGGCAGCGGGAGGTTTCGATGCGCACCTGCTCCTCTGTGAGCGTGCGGGTGTATTCCCGGAACTTATCCTCCTTGATTTCCACGCCCGGTTCCTGGCGGGAAGAATTGTCGTAGGATGTTACGTCTATGTCGCTCTTGTCCAATTCGATAAAGTCGCGGCGGTTGCGGCCTATGGTCATGTGCCCGTGCTGTACATAGCGGTGCAGGCTCTCTGCGGCCTCTTTGCCGGCAGCGATGGCGTCGATGACAAACTTGGGCCCGGTGAAACAGTCGCCTCCGGTAAAGATGTCTTCCTGAGCGGTCTGATAGGTGAGCTTGTCGGCCACCGGATAGACTCCGCGGAAGAATTCCACCTTGCTGCCTTCCAGCAGCTTGCCCAGCTGAACCGTCTGGCCGATGGCGAAGATCACCATGTCGGCCTCCAGGGTGATGAGTTCATTCTCGTCATACTGAGGGTTGAAGCGGTGCTCGGCGTCGAACACAGAGGTGCATTTCTTGAACACAATGCCGCTCACCTTGCCATCTCCCAGGACCTCTTTCGGGCCCCAGCCGGGGCGGATTTCCACGCCGTCTTCGCGGGCTTCGCGGCGCTCTTCGAGCGAGGCGGGCATGATGTCTTCCGTCTCGAGGGAGAGCATGGTCACGCTCCCGGCGCCGCTGCGCCTGGCCACGCGGGCCGCGTCTATGGCGACATTGCCGCCGCCCACAACCACCACTTTGCCGCTGATTTTCTTGGCGCCGGTATTGGCCTCGCGCAGGAAGTCGATGGCGGTGGTGCACTCTGGCAGGTTCTCGCCGGGGATGCCGGGCAGGCGGCCGCCCTGGCAGCCGATAGCCACATAAAAGCCCTTGTAGCCCTGCTCGCGCAGCTGGTCTATGGTGACATCTTTGCCGACTTCTACGCCGGTTTTGATTTCTACGCCTATCTCGCGCATAATGTCGATTTCGGCCTTGATTACATCCTTTTCAAGTTTGTAGGAAGGTATGCCGTAGCGCATCATTCCGCCGGGCTCTGCGTTTTTCTCGAACACCGTGGGTTTGTAGCCCATGCAGGCCAGATAATATGCGCAGCTGAGGCCTGCGGGGCCGCCGCCTATGATGGCGATCTTTTCGGGCCAGCGCTCCAGCACGCTGGAGGCGATGTTGATTTCCGGCACGAAACGGGTGGCGGCGTTCAGGTCCTGCTCGGCGATGAATTTCTTAACTGCATCTATTGCAATCGGCTGGTCGATGGTCCCGCGGGTGCAGGCATCCTCGCAGCGGCGGTTGCACACGCGGCCGCAGATGGCGGGGAAGGGGTTCTCACGCTTGATAAGCTCCAGCGCCTCGCGGTATTTGCCCTCGGCGGCCTTCTTGAGATAGCCCTGGACGGCAATGTGCGCCGGGCAGGCTGTCTTGCAGGGAGCGGTGCCGGTGGGGTAGCAGTTGATGCGGTTGCGGTCGCGATAGTCCTCGTTCCATTTGTGGGGGCCCCATTTGACGGCGTCGGGCAGCTCCTGCTTGGGGTAGGTCTGCTCGCCGTGCTTGGTGCAGAGTTTCTGGCCCAGCTTCACGGCGCCGGCCGGGCAGTATTCCACGCAGCGGCCGCAGGCCACGCAATTTTTCGGGTCAACCTTGGCCACATAGGCGCTGCGGCTCATATTGGGGGTGTTGAACAACTGGGAGGTGCGCAGCGCGTTGCAGATCTTCACATTGCAGTTGCAGATGGCGAAAATCTTGCCCTCGCCGTCGATATTGGTAATCTGATGCACGAAGCCGTTGTCTTCTGCCTTCTTGAGTATAGCCATGGCCTCGTCGTAGGTGATATAATGGCCGCGGCCGGTCTCGGCCAGATATTCGGCCATGTCGCCCACGCCAATGCACCAGTCGCGATAGTCATCGGCACAGCCTTCGTCCAGCTTTTTCCGGCCGTAACGGCAGGAGCAGATACCCACGGCGAGGTGTCCCTCGTACCGCTTGAGCCAGTAAGAGATGTGCTCGATGTCCACGGACTGGTTTTCCATCGAGATGGCTTTCTCCACCGGGATGACATGCATGCCGATGCCGGAGCCTCCCATGGGCACCATCGGCGTAATCTTCTCCAGCGGAAGGAAGGTCATCCGCTCGAAGAACATCGCCAGCTCCGGATGCTTGTCCATCAGCTCGACGTTCATGTTGGTGTACTCGGCCGATCCG
>CACXHG010000148.1 GCA_902767355.1 uncultured Bacteroidia bacterium | reverse complement strand
CTCGTTGATGGGGGCGTTCCAGAGCGTGAACTGGTCCTCTGCGAAGCGGGCCATCTGGATGCAGGCCGAGATTTCTTCCTTGGAAGGGTTCTCCTTGCCCATAAAATAGTCTATGCAGTCCACTGCCGTGCAGTTGGTAAGATTCTGGAAGGGAGCTTTGTCGCCCACTCTCACATCCTCGAACTGGCCGTTGAAGTTGAAGGTGGAGATGGTGTTCTCCCACATCCATTTCTCCGATTTTGCGACCATATCCTCGTAGCCGCTCACCCCGTATTGCTGCTTCAGGCGCTGCGCCAGCTGGAGTATGGTGGTAGGCATGCAGGGGGCGTCCATCACCGGCTCTGCGGTGGTATAGTTGACCTTTATCGGCCAGGAGCCGTCTTCGGCCTGCAGCTTGCGGTAGGTGGAGGCTATATTGCAAGCAAAATCGAAGTATTTCTGCTCGCCGCAGACATCGTAGAGGTCCAGCAGGGCCTTGGCGGCGCACACGGCTTCTACAAACATTGTCAGATGATAGTTGTCGTTAACTATGCCTTCCATTCCGCCGTAGCCGCTCGGGCTGCGGTAGTAGGTGGGCGGGAAGTATGCCAGAGGGGCGTCGGCCGGCTGGGCGTGGCGCATCAGGCAGTCGGCTGCTGCGCGGGCTACTGCGATGGCGGTATCCCTTGCGGCGGGATTCTCCTTGGCCACAAAGCATTCGTTCTGGACCGTGGCGCTCCAGATTTTGCAGGCGTAGCTGTTGTAGGGATATTCCAGATTGGGCTCGGGACCCTTGAGCCAGTTCTGGGCTATCGGGCTGTAGTGTATGGCTTCTGCGGCGCGCACTGCAGCGGCGTGGCAGTCAGCGGTCACTTCTTCGTAAGGGCCGTGGAAAGGGCTGTCCTTGGTAAAGTCTCTCACCTGCGGCTCGCCTACGCTCTCGCCCCCTCCGTCGTGGGCCTGGACGCTCAGATGCACCGGCCCGGCAGGGATGTCGGTCCATATTTCGGTCAGGGCCGCACGGGGGCTCTCATTGCCGAAGATGAAGAACTGGCCGCCGGCCTCGGCCGTGTAGGTATAGCCGGTGGCGCCTTCGATGTCGTCGAAATCAAAGGCGGGAGCATACATGAATTTGAAGGCGTACTTGTTCCAGAACGGCACTTCGCCCCGGATGCCGGGATGAACGGGCTGTTCGTATTCGGCCAGCGCCTGGGCGTTCAGCTTTTCATAATCCAGTTGTGCGTCGCCGCCCTGTTTTGGGCTGCAGCCGGCTGCCATAAGTGCAACTGCGGCTAAGATGATGAGTGATTTTTTCATATTGTGCTTGGTTTATTTGCCATTGAGTATGCCATCCAGCTGCACCAGGGCCCTGATGCTGTTGAAGGCGCAGTTAGACCAGTCTTCCGTGCAGTCGTGGCTCCAGGTCATATAGAGCGAAGTGGGGATGCAGCCCGTTTCGGGGTCCTGAACCTTTACCAGAGTGTCCAGCAGGGCTTTGGCTTTGGCCAGTGCCAGCAAGTCTCCGGTGAGTCGGTAGATGTGCATCCAGGCCATCGCCACACAGGCGGTGCTGCTGTCTATCGGGCACTGGAAAGAATACTGCTCATAGACGAAAGGTGTTGTGAGGGGCTCGATCTCGGGGTGCGAGTCGTCTTTGAGTTCCGATTGCCAGCGGGTAAACTGGTCCTCTGCAAAGCGGACTATCTCGCAGCAGGCGGCTATCTCCTTTTTTGAAGGATGCTCCTTGCTCAGGAAATAGTCCACGCAGTCCACGGCGATGCAGTTGGTAAGATTCTGGTAGGCAGCCTTGTCGGCCACCGTTATGTCTTCGAACTGGCCGTTGAAGTTAAAGTTGGAGATGGTGTTGGTCCACAGCCACTCCTCAGTTTTGGAAATCATCCGGTCGAAGCCTTTGACTCCATATTGCCCCTTGAGGCGTGCGGCCAGCTGCAGGATGGTGGTGGGCATGCAGCGCCCCGGGGTGACCGGCTCGCCGGTGCTCCAGCTCACTTTGACCGGCCAGGAGCCGTCTTCGGCCTGGAGATTGCGGTAAGTTTCGGCTATCTTGCAGGCGTGCTCGAAATACTTTTTCTCTTTGGTCGCGTCGTAAATGTCCAGCAGGGCGTCTGCGGCCATCACCGCATCGGCAAACATGGTGTAGGGCCGGTTGCGGTCTATCACCCGTTTCAGGTACCATATAAGTTCTACCGTGTCGGGGCAGAAATATGTCGGGGGGAAGCCGGGCAGCTCATCGCCGTCCTTTTGCGAAAAGGCGATGAGGGCATCTGCGGCGTTGCGGGCAATCTGCAGGGCCTGCTGCCTGTATTGGGGCCTGTGTTCGGCAAGGAAAAGCTCCGTGCGTATGGTCCCGCTCCAGATTTTGCTGGGATAGCAGTTCAGGCCGTATTCCATGTCCGGTTCGGCGCCCTTGGCCCATCCCTGGCCGATTGCGCTCAGGTGGACATATTCTGCATCGCGTATGGCTGCCTGAAGATAATCATTGCCCCCGTCTTCGTAGGGTCCGCAGAAGGGGTGGTCCTTGGCAAAACTGCGCCTCTGGGGCTCGCCCACAGCTTCGCCGGCCGCGTTCAGGCCCTGCACGCACAGTGTGACTTCGCCCACAGGCAAGTCGTCCCAGATCTCGGAGAGAGCTTCGCGGGGGGTCTCTGCCATGAAGTTGAAGTCCCTGCCGCCGGCGCTGGCCGTGTAGCTGTAGCTTGCGGCACCCTCCACGTCTTTAAAATCAAAGGCGGGCGCATAGATAAACTTGAAGGAATAGCCGTTCCAGAAAGGCTGCTCGCCGGATAGCCCGGGATGCACCGGCTGCAGATACTCCTGCCTGGCCTGCGCGTTCAGCTTCTCATAGTCGAAAGTGATGGGCGCGGCATCCTTGCCGCAGCCTCCGGCAAGGCACAGCAGCGCGGCAGTCAGCAAAACCATGGTACGAACTCTCATAGATTGCGATTAAGCACCCAAAGGTAAGCATTTCTTTTGGTAATTCCGGACTTGATTGCAAGATACGCTCGAGCATCCCAGGGACATAAAAAAAGACGGCTGAAGAAGCCGTCTCTTTCTGTATTGGGCGAAGAACCTATTTGCTCATCAGCTTGAAGATGTTGCTCACCACGTCGGCGGTGGCAGCCAGTTCGGGGGTCTTGTTGACCTCGGCGACGGTCTCTTCGGTGACTTCGTTGCCGCGGGTCAGCAGGGCT
>CACXHG010000147.1 GCA_902767355.1 uncultured Bacteroidia bacterium | reverse complement strand
CTTATGCGCCGAAGCCCTGTGGGCGGCGTCGATCATCAGCAACAGCTCAAAGATATTCTCTGTGGGAGGGAATGTGGACTGTACAATGAATACAGTGGCTCCGCGGACGCTCTCGTCGAAGGCGGGCTGGAACTCGCCGTCGCTGAAAACCGTCACTTTTGAATTGCCGAGCTCAACACCCAGATTGAGTGCTATTTTTTCTGCAAGGTACTTGCTGCTGCGGCAGGAGAAAATCTTTAGTGTGTGGTCGTATTCCATATCGGGTTTATTAGGTTTAGTTATTGTCTTGTCTGTCCAGGTCGGAATTGATTTTTTCTATGTAGTCCAAAACCTGATCCCGGCCTAGGCCTGTGGCGGCAGAGGTGGCGAAAACATCCGGCAGGGGCTCCCAGTATTCGCCCAGTTCCTTGCGGATAGTCGCCATTCTTGAGGCGAGCGCGTTGGTGCCCAGTTTGTCGCCCTTGGTGAGCAGTATGGCAAACGGGATGCCTCTCTCGCCCAGGGAAATGAGAAACTCCCGGTCTATCTTCATGAGGTCGTGCCGGCTGTCGAGCAGCACAAAGAGCAGCACCATCTCCCGGCTGTGGTCGATGTAGTCGTTTATCATAGAACTCAGCTCGGCGCGCCTTTTCTGCGACATCTTGGCGTAGCCGTAGCCGGGCAGGTCCACCAGATACCAGTTGTCGTTTATCAAAAAATGGTTTATGCACTGGGTCTTGCCGGGCTTGGAAGAAGTGTGGGCCAGGGAAGAATTGCCTGTGAGGCAGTTGATAAGGGAGGACTTCCCTACATTCGAGCGGCCGATAAAAGCGAATTCTCTTCTTGCGGGGGTGGGTTTACCCGCCGCGGAGACGGAGCTTGAGACATATACAGCCTTTGTGATTTTCATTGAGTCCCCCTTTGTGCAAGACAAAAGTACAAATAATTTTCGTATCTTTAGAAGCAGTTTTGAAATAATTATGGAAGAGGCGATATATACCCTGCAACAGTTGCTGTCCCAGGTCCGGGAGGCCGTGGATGCGGCCTTCCCCATGGCCGTGTGGGTCAAGGGCGAAATTCAGGGCAAGAGCGTCAACCGCAGCGGGCATTGCTATCTTAACCTGATAGAGAAGAACATGCTCACCGGGGCCCTGCTGGCCGAGGCCAGGGCCATTATCTGGAGCTCCCGCTACCGCTCGCTGGCCGTGCGCTTTTCGCAGCAGACCGGCCGCGACATAGAGGACGGGATGAATATCCTGGCCTTGGTTTCGGTGCAGTACTCGGAACTTTATGGCCTGTCGCTGATAATTGAGGATATAGATGCGTCCTTCACGGTGGGCGAGGCCTATGCCCGGCGCCAGCAGACCATCGCCCGCCTGGAGCAGGAGGGGATGATGGAGCTGAACGCATCCCTTTCCCTGCCCGAACTGCCCCGGCGCCTGGCGGTGATTTCGGCCTCTACCGCGGCAGGTTACGGCGATTTTATGGACCATCTGCACAACAATCCCTACGGCTTCCGCTTCCGGAGCGAACTTTTCCCGGCGCCCCTGCAGGGGGACCAGGCTCCGGCAGGGATCATCGCCGCGCTGGACTGCGTGGCCGCCCGTGCAGCGGAGTTCGATGCAGTCCTGATTATGCGCGGGGGCGGGTCCGCCACCGATCTGTCCTGCTTCGACGACTATGAGCTGGCCCTGAACATAGCCCAGTTCCCGCTGCCGGTGCTCACCGCAATAGGCCACGAACGCGACGTGCATGTGGCCGACATGGTGGCCTTCGACCATCTCAAGACCCCCACTGCGCTGGCAGATTATTTTGTGGATATCCTCGCCCAGGAAGATTTGAGGGTGCAGACTCTCGCCGGCAGACTCTCGCTGGCCGTGCGCGGCAAAGTCGGGGTCCAGAACACCAATATCGAGCGGCTCCGGGAGCGCCTGCGCTCCGCGGCCATGGCCAGGCTGCGCGACCAGAGGCAGCGCATCTCCCTGCTGGAATACAGGGTAGGGGCCCTGAACCCGGCCTCCATCCTTGCCAAAGGCTTTTCGCTCACTCTCAAAGATGGTCGCAGGGTTACTTCCGCAGCGCAGCTTAAGCAGGGCGACGACGTGACCATAGTGCTCTCGGACGGCAATGTCAAAGGAAAAATACTATAAACTATATGGCAGACAAATTGACCTATAAAGAAGCTTTGGAAAAGCTTGAAAAACTGGTGGAGACAATAGAGAATCCCGACCATCCGCTGGATACCATCCAGGCGGAAGTGGCCGAGGCCATGAAGCTTGTGGAGTATTGCAAGCAGTGTCTTGCCGGTACTGAAAAGGAATTGATGGACATAATAGACAGCAAATAAGGCCATGAACATGCTTTACGACAACGACCCCTGGCTGAACCCCTACAAAGAGGCCATAGATGCGCGTCACGGCCGGATAATGGCCGCACGCGAGGCGATTGCGGGCGAAAGGCGGCTCTACGATGTCGCCAATAATCATCTCTACTACGCCCTGCATCAGGAAGATGGGCAGTGGGTGTTCCGCGAGTGGGCGCCTTCGGCCACTGCCATAAGCCTGATAGGAGATTTCAACGGCTGGAAAAAGGATGGGCGCTATGCGCTGCAGCCCATAGGCGGCGGCAACTGGGAGTTGCGCCTGCCGGTGGAGACAATCCGTCCGGGCAGCTTGTACAAGTGGCTGGTGGAATGGCCCGGAGGCAGTGGCGAGCGCATCCCGGCCTATGCCACGCGCTGCGTGCAGGACGCCTCGACCAAGCTTTTCTCGGCCGAGGTGCCGGATTTTTCAAAAGTGTACAAGTGGCGCAGTACCAAGCATATAAAGATAGAGAATCCGCTCATCTATGAGACGCATATAGGGATGAGCGGCGAAAAGGAAGAGGTGGCCGGCTTTGACTACTTCCGCAGGGAAGTGCTGCCGCGCATAATAGACCTGGGCTACAACACCATCCAGATAATGGCCCTGCAGGAGCATCCGTACTACGGCTCTTTCGGCTATCAGGTGTCCAACTTCTATGCCTTGTCCAGCCGCTATGGCACGGCGG
>CACXHG010000146.1 GCA_902767355.1 uncultured Bacteroidia bacterium | reverse complement strand
CCAAACCCTGGGCGTTCGGAATCGACGATATCTACGGCAAGCGCAAGTAAGGACAAGCGTCACAAGCCATACTGCGCAGGACTGCTATTCGCTGCGGAGGGCGGTGACGGGGTTCATTGCGGCGGCGCGGCGGGCAGGGAGGGCGCAGGCGGCGATGCCGACGGCGATGCTGATCGCCTGCGATGCAAGCACCCAGTCCCAGGGTATGCTGCTGTCGGTGTGCAGGTACAGCCCCAGTGCGTTTCCGCAGATAATGCCCAGCAGGGTGCCGGCGATGCAGCCGGCCTGGCAGATAATCACGGCCTCCACGATATATGCCTTGCGGATGTCCGCCCTGGTGGCTCCCAGGGCCCGGCGTATCCCTACCTCGCGGGTGCGCTCGCTCACGCATATCAGCATAATGTTGGTAAGGGCTACCGCGGCCCCGATCAGGGTCAGCAGGCCGATTATGAGCGCTATGCCTGAAAGGCTACCGCCGAGGCGCCCAATCTCCCGCTCTGCGGCGCTGCCCTCGATGATTTCATAGTCGGCGTTCTCGCCGGGACCGAGTCGCCGGATGCGGTGCATCAGGGCAGAAATCTCCGCGACCGTTCCCGCCCCGTCGCCCTCTCCGGCTGCTCTCCCGCCAAGCTTAGGCCCCTCGCCGCTGCCGGCGGATGCCTTGGCGTTTTTGCTGACGGCCAGGTCTATGGAGTAGCTGCCGCTTTCGCTTATCAGCGAGCCCAGAGCGCTGCCGATGGGTATGAACACCGTGTTGTCGGCGATGGCGCCCAGAAGCGACGACTGCTGCTGCAGCTGGCCCACCACGACATAGCTCTTGCCGCCTATGTGCAGGCTCTGCCCGAGGACTTGCCGGCTGCTCCCACGGCGGCTCAACTGCCTGGCCACGCTGCTTCCGACAATGCATTCGTCGCCCATGAAGCGGCCGCCGGTGCCGCGGCCCAGGCTCACGCCCAGTCCGTTGCAGGCCAGCCAGTCGCCTTCGCAGGCGAGCACTGTGGTCTGAGGCCCCAAGGCGGTGGCGCCGAGGCGGACCGCAGTCCCCGGCGGGACATAGGTATAAACGCTCTTCTCTCCGGCGCCGCTGTAGGACGAGGCAAACTGCGACGCCTCCAAATAGTTGATTACAGGATTCTTCTTACCGGAAACGCTGCCCGATACCGCTTTGGCCGCCGTGATGCTGATACGCTCGCCCCCGCCCGAAAAGGCGCTGCTGAGCAAGCCGGCAAGGCAGTCTATTGCAGTCTGGGTGCCAACAAGACAGGTTATGCCGAGCGCAACGATGGCTATCGTGAGCGCAGAGCGCAACTTGCTGTGGGTAATGTTGGATGCCGCACTGGTGATGACGTCGGCCCAGTAAGAGATGCTCCCCTTCAGATCTTTCGCCTTCATATCTCAATACATTTAGACAAGCCAAATGTAGTCAGATTCGGCCAAAGATGCAAGAGCAACCGGAAAGAAATTTAGTCGAGGCTGTAGCGCATCTGACCGTCCACAAAGGTGTTGTGGACGATGAAGTTGTCGTCTATCAGGGCGATGTCGGCCGTGAAGCCGGTCTCGATGCGGCCCACGTTACGGTAGCCGAGGCTGTGGGCGGCATTCAGGCTGCCGGCCCTGACGGCTTCGCTCAGCGGCAGGCCGGTGGTCTCCACCACATTCTTCAGGGCTACGTTCATCCTGAGCACGCTGCCGGCCAGGGCTGCATTGTCTTTGAGGCGGGCGGCTCCGGCTGCCACCATCACGGGGAGACCTCCCAGGTCGTATTCGCCGTCTGGCATACCGGCTGCGCGCATAGCATCGGTAATCAGAATCATGTGGTCTGCGCCCTTGACCTTGAACGCAAGCTTTATCATATTGGGGCCTACGTGCAGCAGGTCGCATATCATTTCTGCAAAAAGGTTGCTGTGGAGCAGGCCTGCCCCGACCAGGCCGATCTCGCGGTGGTGCAGGGGAGTCATCTGGTTGCAGTAGTGGGTCAGATTTCTCAGGCCCTTGGCGTAGCAGCGGTAGAACTCGGCGTATTTGGCGGCGGAGTGGGCTGCGCTGGGCACTATGCCCATTGCCAGAAGGTCGGTCACGAAAGTGTCGCCGCCCGGCAGCTCAGGTGCGAAAGACACCTTGTGTATAGGGTAGATGGAATTCAGCTCCTGCACCAGTTTGATGTCGGGCATGCGCACGTATGCCGGGTTCTGGGCGCCCACCTCGCTCGGGTTGATGAAGGGGCCTTCCAGGTGGATGGCGGGCATCTTGACGCCCTTGCCGTTGTATTTTGCAATGGAAGAGAAGGCGTCCTGCAGGGCTTCTTCCGACTGGGTCAGGGTGGTGGGAAGCATCATCGTGACACCCTCCTTGAGCTTGTTGAGCCCGATGGTGTTGACGCCTTCCACAACGCCGTCGGTAAAATCGCAGTTGTTGCGGCCGTGGCAGTGGATGTCAATCAGGCCGGGGATGGCTGTCAGGCCGTCGGCGTTGATCACCACATCGGCGTCCGGCAGGCCCTCGCCGGGAGTGAGAATGCTGTAGATAATGTTGTCCTTGAAAAGAATGCTGCCGTGTTTTACCTCGAATCCGGGGGAGGCTATGTTGCAGTCTCTGATGAGTGTGCGCATTGTCTTGAAACCAATTTGGTCCACAAAAATAAGAAGATTTATAATCCGTTGGCACGGTTGGCGATTAAATATTAATTCCGTAAATTTGCGCCTTATATGTAAAAATAGCTATTTCACAAAGATGTACAAGGGAAAAACCAACCGCAGTGATGCGCCGACCCGGCAAAAAAAATCTTCCGACAAGTTTCGTTCCAGCAAGGTGGAACATAGCGAAAAACCCCGCAGGGAACGTCCGGCAAAGACTTCCGGCAAGCCGTACGCTCCCGAGCACGGAGAGCGTAAATACCCGTATAAGAAGCGTGCCGCCAAGCCCGCACCTGCCCTCAAGCCCGAAAGCGACGAGGTCCGCCTGAACAAGTTCATCGCCAATTCCGGCGTATGTTCCCGCCGTGAGGCCGACACGTATATCCAGACCGGCCTTGTCACCGTCAACGGCAAGATAGTCACCGAGCTCGGCACCAAGGTGGCCCCCGGCGACGACGTGCGCTTCAACGGCGAGCGCCTAAAGGGCGAGCAGAAGGTTTATCTGGTGATGAACAAGCCCAAGAATTATGTCACCACCATGAGCGACCCCCACGCCACCCAGACCGTGATGGACCTCATCACCAAAGAGAAATGCCCCGAGAGGGTGTTCCCGGTCGGCCGGCTGGACAAGGCCACAACCGGCGTGCTGCTGTTCACCAACGACGGCCCGCTGGCCGAAAAGCTGATGCACCCCTCTTACGAGACCCGCAAGATATATCAGGTGGATCTGGACAAGAACCTCAAGGGCAGCGATTTCAATGCAATCCTGGAGGGCATCAAGCTCGAAGACGGCGAGATCCATGCCGACTCGCTGTCGTATCTTGACGACGACCGCAGCAAAGTGGGCATTGAGATCCACAGCGGCCGCAACCGCATCGTGCGCCGCATATTCGAGCACCTCGGCTACAAGGTCCGCAAGCTGGACCGCGTGTATTTCGCAGGCCTGACCAAGAAGAACCTCAAGCGCGGCCAGTGGCGCTTCCTCACTAAAGAAGAAGTGAACTTTCTTATGATGGGAGGCGAGCGGTAGATGGCGGCAGCTGCGCATAAATCGGGTTTTGTCAATATCATAGGCAACCCCAACGTGGGCAAGTCCACGCTGATGAACGCTCTGGTGGGCGAGCGGCTCTCCATAGTGACCTCCAAGGCCCAGACCACCCGCCACCGCATCATGGGCATAGTCAACGGCGATGATTTCCAGATAGTTTACTGCGACACCCCGGGTATTCTCAAGCCCAAGTACCGTCTGCAGGAGAGTATGATGGACTTTGTGGACACCGCCATAGGCGACGCCGACGTGATACTGTATGTCACCGACACGGTAGAGAAACCCGACAAGAACGAAGATTACATAGAAAAACTCGCCGCTGTGGCCTGCCCGGTGGTGCTGGTCATAAACAAGATAGACAAAAGCGACCAGGAAAAGCTCTCCGAGCTGGCCGCCTGGTGGCGCTCTCGCCTGCCCAAGGCCGACATCTTTGCGGCCTCGGCGCTGGAGAAATTCAATGTGGAGCAGATTTTCGCCAGGATAAAGGAACTTCTGCCGGACAGCCCGCCCTGGTACGACAAGGACGTTTTCACCGACCGCAGCATGCGTTTCTTCGCTTCCGAGATTATCCGCGAGAAGATTCTGGAGAACTACGACAAGGAGATCCCCTACTGCAGCGAAGTGGTGATAGAGGAATTCAAGGAGGGCGCAGAGCGTTACGACATTAATGCCGTCATCAACGTCATGCGCGCCTCGCAGAAGGGCATACTGATAGGCAAGGGCGGTGCGGCTCTCAAGAAGACGGCCACCGCGGCCCGCATAGAAATGGAGCATTTCTTCCAGAAGAAGGTCTATCTGACGGTGTTCGTCAAGGTAGAGGAAAACTGGCGCGACGACCGCAAGATGCTGCGCAGATTTGGT
>CACXHG010000145.1 GCA_902767355.1 uncultured Bacteroidia bacterium | reverse complement strand
TGTTTGAGGGAGAACTTCTCCTCTACGCCCTTCGGACGGCCCAGGTGGGACATGATGATGAGCGAACCGCCTTTTTCGAGCACCTTCTTGAGGGTGGGGATGGCAGCACGGATACGGGTGTCGTCTGTAATCTCAAATTTTTCGTTCAGAGGTACATTGAAATCGACTCTCACAATGGCTCTTTTGCCGGAGAAATCGTAGTTTGAAATGTTTTGCATATCTAATTGTGTTAAAATTTCTTAGCCTAAGAAAAACTTATGCGGACTGCAAAAGTAATAAATAATTCAATTATCCTATCTTTTTAGTCTTGCAAAGACGCTTAACGGTAAAGCTTTACCGAAGCTGTCGCGCAAAACCAGCTCGCCGCACTCTATGTCGGCGTCCTTTTTGAGGTTCAGGGCGCTGCGCAAGGCCGTGTCTGCCAGCAGCGAAGAGTAGCCGTTGGCGTAGAGATTCAGTATCAGGAAACTGTCTTTCGGGGCGAGAATCTGCCCAACGAGGCAGAGCATCTCGTAGAGGCAGTCGTCCAGCTTCCATTTCTCGCCGTCGGGGCCGTGGCCGTAGGCGGGCGGGTCCAGCATTATGCCCTGATAGACATTGCCCCTGCGGGCCTCGCGGCGCACGAATTTGAGGGCATCCTCCACTATCCAGCGTATGCCGTCCAACCGGCTGAGCTCCATGTTCTGGCGGGCCCAGGTGACCACCTGGCGCACCGAATCCAGATGGGTGACGTCGGCCCCGGCCTTGCGGGCAGCCAGCGAGGCGGCCCCAGTGTAGGCAAACAAGTTGAGCACTTTCACAGGAGCGCCGCCGGCATTATTCACTATTCGACTGGTGTTGCTATAGATAAACTCCCAGTTGGGAGCCTGCTCGGGAAAGACGCCCACGTGCTTGAACGAAGTCATGCCCATCCTGAGCGTCAGATGCAGCGGCTGATAGACTATGGGCCACTGCTGATCCATCTTCCGGAGGGTTTTCCAGGATCCGCTGTCCTGCTGCCCGGCAGTGGAGAAGCCGCCGCCCGGGATAAACTCGGTGTGGGCCATGCGTCTCCACTCGGCGTCGGGGAGGGACTTTTTCCACAGGGCTTTGGGCTCGGGGCGGATAGTGACGTATTTGCCAAAGCGCTCCAGCTTGCAAAAGTCGCCGCAGTCGATAAGCTCGTAGTCCTTCCAGGCAGTTGAGGGGGTTTCAAATGTCATGGCTCGCTACTGTTTCATGCCGGCCGCCATACGCTTTGAGTGCGACATGCGCGGGCCTTTTTCCTTGGGTTCCTCTTTGGGTTTGGATATCATCAGCAGCGGGCGCTTCTTGACGTAGCTCAGCACGAGAATTATGATGCCGGCAACTATGAACGGCACGCTGAGCAGCTGTCCCATGTTGAAGAGCATCCCGTTTTCAAAGCCGACCTGGTCGTTTTTGATGAACTCTATAAGGAAGCGCATCCCGAAGAGCACGATCAGGAAAACTCCGAAAATCCAGCCCTTGTACACCTTGTCGGCCTTCTTCCAGTAGATCCAGAGCAGGAAGAAGCCCAGCAGCAGGTAGCTCAGCGCCTCGTAGATCTGGGTTGGATGGCACGCCGCGCCGTCGGGCGGATACACCGCCGGGCCGTATTCGGCCACCCACTGTGCGCTGCGGGGGAACTTGAAGCCCCATGGCAGGGTGGTTGCACCGCCGAAAATCTCCGAGTTGAACAGGTTGCCAAGGCGTATGAAACAGCCGGCGAAGCAGATGGCTATCACCAGGCGGTCCAGCAGCCACATGAAGTCGAAACCGTTTTTCTTGCCGTATTTATTGGCATACCACCAGATGGCCAGCAGCACGCCTATCGCGCCGCCGTGGCTGGCCAGGCCGCCGTGCCATACCTTGATGATCTCGGCCGGATGTTTCAGATAGAATTCGGGCTCGTAGAAGAGGCAGTGGCCCAGGCGGGCGCCCACGATGGTGCCCAGCAGCAGGGCGTAGAGCAGCGGCTCCAGCAGGTCGGTGTTCTTGCCTTCGCGCTGATAGAACTTCCACACCATCCAGTAGCCCAGCGGGAAACCGGCAATGAACAGTAGGGAATAGTACCTGATGGCCAAGGGGCCTATCTGAAGCAATATGGGATTGACATCCCAGGTTACGTACAGCAGATTGAACATATCTTATAAATTAGCTATTAAGTTTCTGTCGCCCAGGCCGTTGTCTACACGGGCGCAGGCGGGCCAGAATTTATTGTCTTTGATCCATTCCAGGGGGAACGCTGCAACTTGCCTGCCATAGGGGTGGCTCCATGCGTCGCCGCAGACTTCTACGGCGGTGTGGGGAGCCATCTTCACGGGGTTGTCGGCTGCGTCCAGCCGGCCGTCCCGGATGGCCTCGCACTCGGCCTTGATGGCCTTCATGGCCTGGGCAAAGCGGTCCAGCTCTTCTTTGGGCTCGCTCTCGGTGGGCTCTACCATGAGCGTCTCGTGCACGGGGAAGCTCAGGGTCGGGGCGTGGAAACCGAAATCCATCAGGCGCTTGGCCACGTCGGTGGCATCCACGCCGTAGGTGGCCTTGAAGTGACGCAGGTCGATGATGCATTCGTGGGCCACGCGGCCGCCCTCGCCCTTATAGAGGGTGCTGAACTCCGGCTCCAGGGCCTTGGCAATGTAATTGGCATTGAGAATGGCCATCTGGCTGACGCGCCTCAGGCCTTCGGCGCCCAGCATCTTGATGTAGGCGTGGGTGATGGTCAGCAGCAGCGGGCTGCCGTAGGGGGCTGCGCTCACGGCGCTCATGCCCGCCCCGCCGCAGGAGGGCACTTCCGGATGGCCGGGCATATACGGCGCCAGGGTCTTGCTCGTGCAGATGGGACCTACGCCGGGACCGCCGCCGCCGTGGGGCATGGCGAAGGTCTTGTGCAGGTTCAGGTGGCATACGTCGGCTCCGATATAGCCGGGGTTGGTGAGGCCGCACTGGGCATTCATGTTGGCTCCGTCCATATACACCATGCCGCCGAAGCTGTGGATGATGTCCACGATCTGGCGTATCTTGGCCTCGAAGATGCCGTTGGTAGAGGGGTAGGTTATCATCAGGCCCGCCAGGCGCTCGCCGGCAGCGGCAGCCTTCTCGCGGAGGGAATCCACCTTCACGTCGCCGTTTTCGTCAAAGTCCACGATGTCCAGCTCGAAGCCGGCCATGGTGGCGCTTGCGGGGTTGGTGCCGTGGGCGCTGGCCGGGATGAGCATCACCCTGCGCTGGCTCTGGCCGGTGGCATTGAAATAGTTGCGTATGGTGATAAGGCCGGCGTATTCTCCCGCCGCGCCGCTGTTGGGCTGCAGCGAGCAGGCGTCCAGGCCGGTGATCACCGCCAGGTCGTGCTCCAGTTCGCTTATTATCTGCATTGTGCCGGCCGTCTGGTCTTTGGGCGCGTAAGGGTGGATGTCGGCAAATTCGCGCCAGGAGAGGGGAATCATCTCCGTGGCGGCGTTGAGCTTCATCGTGCAGCTGCCTAGCGGAATCATGGAGTGGGTGAGGGAGATGTCCTTGCGCTCCAGCTTCTTGATGTAGCGCATCATCTCGGTCTCGCTGTGGTAGAGGCTGAACACCTCGGATGTCAGAAATGCATTCTGGCGCGCCAGGGGCTCCTGGGTCTGGGGCAGCTCGGCAGTCTTTATCTGGAAAATCTCGCACATCTGCGCGATCTCGTCGTCGCAGGAGAGTTCGTCAAAGCTGATGCGCACCCGCTCTTCGTCGGGATAGTAGAAATTGAAGCCTTTCTCCAGGGCGCGGGCGCGTATGGCATCCACATTGGGGGCGTGCACCTCTATCGTGTCAAAGAAGCACTTGGAGGCCAGGATGTAGCCGTTCTTTGCCAGGGCGCGGGCAAACAGGTGGGCATAGTCGTAGGCTCGGCGGGCGATGGTCTTGATGCCCTCGGGACCGTGCCATACGGCAAACATGCCGGTCATGACGGCCATCAGCGCCGAAGCCGTGCAGATGTTGCTGGTGGCCTTCTCGCGCTTGATGTGCTGCTCGCGGGTCTGCAGGGCCAGGCGGTAGGCGGTATTGCCAAGGCGGTCCTTGGAGGCGCCGATGATGCGGCCCGGCAGGGAACGCTTATATTCGTCGCGGGTGGCCATGAAGCCGGCTGTGGGGCCGCCGAAGCCCATGGGAAGGCCGAAACGCTGCGCACTGCCCACGGCGATGTCCGCCCCCCAGGCGGCCGGCTCCCTGAACAGGGCCAGCGAGAGCAGGTCGCAGTAGGCTGTCACCAGCATCCCGCGCTCGTGAGCCTTCTGGCAGAAGGCCGAGTAGTCGCGCACCTCGCCGTTGGCAGCCGGGTACTGCAGGATGGCTCCGAAGCAGCGCTCGCGGATGGTGTAGCTCTCCCAGTCGCTCACATCCAGAGCTATGCCGAGGGCTTCGGCACGGGTCTGGAGCACCGACAGCACGTTGGGAAAGATGTTTTTATCTACAAACAGCAGGTTCTTGCCTGCGGCTACGGCCTCGCGGCTGCGCAGGTTGTACATCATGCGCATCGCCTCGGCTGCGGCAGTGGCGTCGTCCAGCATGGAGCAGTTGGCCAGGTTGAAGCCGGTCATGGAGGCGACCATCGTCTGGAAAATCATGAGCGCCTCCAGCCGTCCCTGCGATATTTCTGCCTGGTAGGGGGTGTAGGAAGTGTACCAGGAGGGATTCTCAAAAATGTTGCGCTCTATCACCGCGGGGGTGTCGCTGCGGTACCAGCCCATGCCGATCAGGGAGCGGAAGTGCTTGTTTTTTGCGGCAATCTCCTTGAGATGAGCCAGATATTCGCCTTCCCTCATTGCGGGTGAGAGCTTCAGCGGCTCCGGCAGGAGTATGTCGCCGGGGACGGTCTGGGCCACCAGGTCGTCCAGGCTGCCGAGGCCCAGAGCCTTTAACATCTGCTGTGTCTGCTCCCCGCGGGGGCCAATGTGTCTGTCTGCAAAATTCATAGATATAGTGTTTGTTTATATTTTCCGGGAATCGAATTCAAGTTTGATAAATATGGCCAGCATGGTGGTAAAGGCCAGCAGGGCGCTGCCGCCGTAGCTCAGATAGGGCAGCGGGATGCCGATGACCGGCATCAGGCCAATGGTCATGCCTATGTTTATGACCACGTGCACGGCTATGCACATGGCAACGCTGTAGCCGAACACCCGGGTAAAGGTGTCTTTGGTCTTGTCTGCCAGGATAATGAGCCTGGAGATGATGACAAAGTACAGCACCAGTACGGCAAGGGCGCCCAGCAGGCCCCATTCTTCGCCTATGGTGCAGAAAATAAAGTCGGTCTCCTGCTCCGGCACATAGCCCAGGGAAGTCTGGGTGCCGTTCATGAAGCCCTTGCCGAACAGGCCGCCGCTGCCTATGGCCACCATCGACTGGTGCAGGTTGTAGCCCACGCCCTTGGGGTCATCTACCAGCCCCAGGAACACGTCTATACGGTTGCGCTGGTGGTCCTGCAGCACGTTGTTGTAGAAAAACTGTACCGAATGCACGAACAATATGCCGCACAGCAGCACAATCAGGGCGTTGCGCTCGAACTTCAGGCGCGGGAAGCGCAGGGTGAGGCGGACGATGAAGAAAAGGACCACGCCGCCGGCTATGATAGAGAGCCAGGCTGCCGCCGGCAGCGGGTTTATGGCGGCAATGGCGTCTATTTCAAGCAGTTTGGGAATAAATACAAGCGCCACCACCGACAGCGCCACCACGATCAGCCCCAGGATATACTCGTCCCTGCGGAAGAAATATACCAGCAGGAATATGCAGATGCCCAGGGACACGGCCACATAGGGCGAGGTGATGATGGTAAGGATGAACTCCAGCACTGTCAGAAAGCCCAGGGTGATGATCCAGCCAGACATTCCCTCGCGGTAGAGCACGACCAGAAACCCCACATAGACCAGCATGCTGCCGGTCTCGTTCTCCAGCAGGATGATGGCCATGGGCAGCAGCAGCAGCCCGGCCACCTTGGCGATGTCGGAGATGTTCTTTATGGAAAAGCCATATTTGCTCATGACCGTCGCCAGCGCCAGCGCCGTGGTAATCTTTGAAAACTCGGCCGGCTGCAGGCGGAAGCCGCCAATCTGTATCCAGCTCTGGGAGCCGTGGCTGCTCACGCCCAGCACGAGCGTGGCCATCAGCAGCAATATAACTCCCCCGTAGGCCGGCCAGGCTATGCCCTGCCAGAAATTGGCCGGCAGCACCCTGATAATCAGGAACGCCACCGTCAGGGAGATAATGATCCACACCAGGTGCATGCCGTATTTCTGGGTGAAGTCGAATATGCCGAGGATGCTGGTCTTGTCGCCGTGCAGCACAGAAAAGATGTTGAGCCAGCCGAAGAACACCAGAATCAGATAGCAGATTATCAGGGTCCAGTCCAGATTGCGGTATGTATGCTTGCGGATCGCCATTACTTTCTCCTCCTTCTTACGGGCACTTTGTTGAGCAGATATCCGTTCTTTACGCGCGTCTCAAGTTCGGTGCGCTGAATCTCGCCGTTGAGGTATTTCTCCACGATGAGCGAGGCGATCGGAGCCGCCCAGGTGGCGCCGAAACCGCCGTTCTCTATGTAGGCCGCCACGGCAATCTTGGGGTTGTCCTTGGGCGCGAAGCAGATAAACACGGAGTGGTCGTCGCCATGCGGGTTCTGGGCCGTGCCGGTCTTGCCGCACATGTTCACGCCCGGCACCTGGGCCACGTGCGAGGTGCCGCCGTCGCCATAGACCGACTGGTTCATCCCCTCCACTATGAGCGGGAAATACTTGGGATCGACCATGGTATAGTTCTTCACGGTGTAGGTGGAGTCCAGCGGATACTGCTCGTCGCCCTTGATCATGTGGGGCACATAGTAATAGCCGCGGTTGGCTATGGTCGCCGCCAGATTGGCCAGGTGCAGCGGGGTGCAGCCCAGCTCGCCCTGCCCGATGGAGAGCGAGATGATGGAGAGCGACTTCCAGCGGCCCTTGCCGTGCAGTTTGTTGTAGGTGTTCACGGTGGGCACATTGCCGCCCAGCTCGTAGGGCACGTCGCTGCCCAGCTTGTGGCCGAAGCCGAAGCTGCAGACATACTCGCGCCACTTTTCAAAGGCCTCTTCTATATTGTCGTATTTGCGGTTGTCCATAATGTTGCGCAGCACATAGCAGTAATAGGCGTTGCAGCTCATCGCTATGGACTGGGGCAGGTTGATGGGCGACGGATGCCCGTGGCAGCCCACGTGTACCTTGCCGTTGGTGTAGCCGCGGCTGCAGGGGTAGCGGGTGTCCCGCGTGAGCACGCCCTCCTGCAGGCCGATCAGGCCGTTGACCAGCTTGAACACCGAGCCCGGAGGCTGCGCGCTCTGCACGGTGCGGTTGAACATGGGGTTATAGGGGTTCTCGCTGATTTCTTTATAGTATTTGTTGATCTCCGCCAGCTGGCTGACGTCTATGCCGGGGCTGGAGATAAGGGTCAGAATCTCGCCGGTAGAGGGCTCTATGGCCACCACGCTGCCGACCTTGTTGCGCATGAGAGTCTCGCCGTAGGACTGCAGCTCGGCGTCTATTGTGGTGACGATGTCGCTGCCGGCAATCGCCTCCTTGTCCATCGCGCCGTCTTCGTAGTGGCCCTTGATGCGGCCGCGGGCGTCGCGGTAGTACACCGTGTAGCCCTTTTCGCCGCTCAGGCGGTGCTCGTAGGCCCGCTCTATGCCCGTCTTGCCGGCATAGTCGCCGGGTTTGTAGTCGGGATGCTTTTCGATGTAGTCCCGGTCCACTTCAGACACATAGCCTATCAGGTTGCCGCCGGCGTTCACGGGATAGACCCTGGCGCTGCGGGCCACGGCGTCGAAGCCCGGGAAGAGGAAAGCCTTCTCTGCGAAGGCGTTGTATTGCTCGCTGCTGACCTGCTTTAAGAACGGCATGGAGCCGAAGCCTATCTTGCGCTCGTTGCTGGAGTAGGAATCGAAGCGCTCGCGCACGAACTGGGGCGTCAGGCCGAAGATCTCGCATATTGCCAGCGTGTCAAAGTCGCTCACCTGGCGGGGCGTGACCATAATGTCGTAGGTGATCTTGTTCTCTACGATGGTCTCTCCGTTGCGGTCCAGGATGCGGCCGCGGGCGGGGTAGATGGTCACATATTTGAGGGCGTTGTTTTCCGATGTCACGCTGTACTGGTCGTCCAGTATCTGGATGGTAAACAGCCGCACGGCTATTATCACGAAGATCACAAAGACTACCAGCAATATGGTGTTGCGCCTGCTCAGGTAAAACTTCATAAGCGCCGGGTGTTAACTCTTGTTGAAGAGAGTGAGGTCAACAATGATTACCAGCGCCAGGTTTACGGCAATGTTGAGCAGGTAGCGCAGCAGCGAAGACAGCAGGGTGGAGACGGCCAGCCCGTCGAACGCGATGTAGAACAGGAAGTATATGGCCAGGATAATGGTCATGTAAAGCACGTGGTGCCAGATGTTGCTCTCGCGGATGGGCGGGATGTATTTCTTGCTGTAGTTGTTCTTCTGGAATACGGGATAGAAGATGGGGCGGTACACCAGTGCCACGAGGGTCGCCGCGCCGGCGTTGAGCCCCAGTACCCCGTCGGCGAGTATGTCTATCAGCAGGCCCAGCCCGAAGGCTATGATGAGCGAGACATAGGGCTTCTGGTCCAGCGGCAGATATACAATCAGCAGCGGCACCAGGCAGATGTATATCATCGGACCCAGATTGACATAGTTGTTCAGGATGACCTGAAGCAGGATCACCACCGCATAAATGATTATCTGTCGCAGATATCCCGGCATTCTACTCTCTGTTGGTAACCTTGGTTTTTGACAATTGATCTATCTCGGCCTGATGGTGGCGCTGCACGATGTAAACATACTTGAGGCTGCGCACATCCTGGAACATATCCACCTTCATATCCTTGTACATGCCGCTCACGGCGTCCACGTCGGTCACTATGCCGACGGGAATGTCGGGCGGATAAATCGTGGAGTAGCCGCTGGTGCAGATGGTGTCGCCCACGGCTCCCGTCGTGGAGAGCGGCACGTGCGACAGGGTGGCGGTGTGGCCGTCGGTCCCGTCCCAGGTCAGCAGTCCGAAGTCGTTGGTGCCGGAAATCATGGCGCTGGCCTTCTGGCTCTTGTTGTGGAACGATATCACATAGCAGTAATTCTCGCTCACGGCGCCCACGACGCCCACTATGGCCTTGTGCGTGACCACGCCCATCTCGGGCTCCACCCCGTCCTTGGCGCCCCGGTTCAGGATGAGGTAGTTGTGCTGCTTGTTGGGGATATTCTTGATGATGCTGGCCGGAATCCAGCGGTACAGGCCCATGGTGGTGTCTGTAACCTCCTTGAATTCTTCCAGATACTGCATCTGGGCCAGCTTGGAGCGCAACTGCGCATTCTCTTCCTGCAGCGCCTGGTTGTAGGAGCGCAGCCGGAAAAACTCGCGCAGACCCTCGCTCCGCTCCCAGATGAACACCTGGGATGTACGGATGCCGCCCATAATCATGTACCGCTGCAAAACGCTGTTCTGCACGATCATGATTATGGATATGACTTCCAGGGCGATGAATACGCCGACGGTGATAAGCACCTTGTATGAGCCGGAGCGGTAGTCCATCAGGGCTTAAAGTGCTCTATCTCATCAGGAAGGGATACTTCTCTATATTCTTCAGGGCGGCGCAGGTTCCGCGGGCGACAGCCCTCAGCGGGTCTTCAGACACGTGGAAGGGGATGTTGATCTTCTTGGCGAAACGCTGGTCGATGCCCTTGAGCAGGGCGCCGCCGCCGGTCAGGTAGATACCCTTGTCCACAATGTCGGAGTAGAGCTCGGGCGGAGTCTGCTCCAGAACCTCCAGGATGCCGGCCTCGATGCGTGCCAGCTGCTTGTCCAGGCAGTGCGCAACTTCCTGAGAAGTGATTTCGGCCTCGATGGGGTGAGCGGTCATGATGTTCGGACCCTTGACCACCATCGGCGGGATCTCCTCTTCCAGGTCGGTGATGGCGGCGCCGATCTTGATCTTGATGTCCTCGGCGGTGATTTCGCCCACGCGGATATTGTGCTGCTGGCGCATGTACTGCTGGATCTCATAGGTAAAGATGTCGCCTGCCACGCGTATGCTCTCGGCTGCCACGATGCCGCCAAGGGAGATGATGGCGATCTCGGTGGTACCGCCTCCGATATCGACAATCATGTTGCCGCTGGGCTCGGTCACGTCCAGACCGATGCCAAGGGCTGCGGCCATAGGCTCATATACCATATAGATGTCGCGGCCGCCGGCGTGCTCGCAGCTGTCGCGCACGGCCCTCTTCTCTACCTCTGTAGAGCCCTGGGGGATGCCCACGACCATCTTGAGGCTGGGGGTGAGGAACGACTTCTTATAGTTAATCATCTTTATCAGCTCCCGGATCATAATCTCCGCAGCGTCGAAATCTGCAATCACGCCGTCTTTGAGGGGACGGATGGTCTTGATGCCCGGGTTGGTGCGCTCGTGCATCAGTTTGGCGCGCGTACCGACCGCCAGGGGCTTGTCGGTATAAGCATCGATGGCAACAATAGAAGGTTCGTCGATGACCTTCTTGTCATTCATGAAAATGACGGTGTTGGCAGTACCGAGGTCGATGGCCAACTCTTGTGTCAGGATAGAAAATGCCATATTCTTGAGTATTGATTTGTTTTCTAATGTTTAAAGTGGCGCTTGCCGGTGGTCACCATGGCCATGCCGTGGCCGTTGCAGAAATCCACGCTCTCGCCGTCGCGGATGCTGCCGCCGGGGTGAATCACTGCGGTGATGCCCGCCTCGTGGGCAATCTCCACGCAGTCGGGGAAGGGGAAGAAGGCGTCCGAAGCCATCACTGCACCGCTCAGGTCAAAGCCGAAACTGCGGGCCTTGGCGATGGCCTGCCGTAAGGCATCCACGCGGGATGTCTGGCCTATTCCGCTGGCCAGAAGCATATTGTCCTTTGCCAGCACGATGGCGTTGGATTTGGAATGTTTCACCAGCCGGTTGGCGAACAGCAGGTCCTTTACCTGGGCCTCGGTGGGCTTTTTGTCTGTCACCGGAGTCAGGTCGGCCGCGGTCTCGGCCACCGTGTCGCGCTGCTGCACCAGGGCGCCGCCCAGCATGGAGCGGAACTTGATGGCGCTGGGTTTCACGCCGCCGCGCTCCAGGATGATGCGGTTCTTCTTACTCTCGAGAATCTCAAGGGCTTCGGCGCTGTATTCGGGCGCGATGATAACCTCGAAGAATATCTTGTTGATTTCTTCTGCGGTAGCGGCGTCTATGGCGGCGTTGGTGATGATGATGCCGCCGAAGGCACTCACCGGGTCGCCGGCAAGGGCGTCCTTCCAGGCCTCGAGCACGGTGGGACGCACCGCGCAGCCGCAGGCGTTGTTGTGCTTGATGATGGCCAGGGCGGTGGAGTCAAAGTCGTCTATGAGCTCTATGGCCGCCTCTATGTCCAGCATATTGTTGTAGGAGATCTCCTTGCCGTGCAGCTGGCGGGGCAGGGCGCCGGCCTTGCCGTAGAAGGCCGCTTCCTGGTGAGGATTCTCGCCGTAGCGCAGGTGTGTCGGCTCCAGGCTGTTGAAAGAGAAGGCTTTGACCTCGCCGTCGCGGTTGAGGTAGTTGAAAATGGAAGTGTCGTAGTTGCTGCTCACGGCAAAAGCCCATTTTGCAAAGCCCAGGCGCTCGGCCTCGGTGGTGCCGCCGTCGTGGGCCTGGATGCACTCCAGAAGCTTGCCGTAGAGATCCTTGCAGGGTACGATCACCACGTCCTTATAGTTCTTGGCGGCGGCGCGGATGAGCGAAATGCCGCCGATGTCTATCTTCTCGATAATCTCCTGATGGCTAGCGCCCTTAGCCACATATTCGTCGAAGGGGTAGAGGTCCACGATGACCAGGTCCACTGCCGGGATCTCATACTGAGCCATCTGCTCGCGGTCGGTGGCATTGTCGCGGCGGGCCAGGATGCCGCCGAATACCTTGGGGTGCAGGGTCTTGACGCGGCCGCCCAGGATAGAGGGATATCCGGTCAGGTCCTCGACCTTGGCCACATCGAATCCCTTGCCGGTGAGGTAGTCCCAGGTGCCGCCGGTAGAAATCAGTTTGGTGCCGCGCGCGCTCAGGGCAGCGGCTATTTCGTCGATACCGTCCTTGTAAAAGACTGATATCAGAGCACTTTCTATTTTCTTGATTTTATCCATTTGAGAACACCGTATAATAGCCCACAAATTTAGTCAAATTGTGGGAAATAATTTACTTTTGTAGTACAAAAAAACTCTTCTTATGGCAGGGCGGAAAAAATATGCAATCATCGTTGCCGGTGGCAGCGGGACCCGTATGGGCGCCGACATCCCCAAGCAGTTCATCAAGCTGGGCGGAAAACCCTTGCTGCAGCACACGATAGAGAAGTTTCTGTCGCTGTCCTTTCCGGTGGGCATCATCGTCGTGGTGAGCCCTGAGTGGAAAGATTATTGGAAAAAATACTGCTCCGAGACGGGTTTTCTGGAGCGCTATGCCATTCCATCCGGCGGCATAACGCGCTTTCACTCAGTGGCCAATGCGCTTCAGTATCTGCCCGACGAGACCGTGGTGGCGGTGCACGACGGCGTGCGGCCGCTGGTCACTGCCGAATTTCTGGAGAGGATGTTCGCCGCCGGCGAAGAGTTGGGCAATGCCGTGCCGGCAGTAGCTCCTGTAGAGACCGTGCGCGAGGTCAGCGGCCCGGAGAGCTATGTGCTGCGCCGCGACGACATCCGCCTGGTCCAGACCCCGCAGATCTTTCGTAGCGAAGTGCTCAAGGCCGCCTACCGTCTGCCCTACGACCCCGCCTACACCGACGACGCCTCCGTGGTTGAAGCCGCCGGCTACCGCATCAACCTGGTGGACGGCCTGCGCTACAACCTCAAGATCACCACCCCCGAAGACCTCGACCTGGCCCGCCCGCTGCTGGGCTAGGGCAGGGGGGCGCTCCCACCGGCATCGTTTGGCCGGCCGTGGCTCGCTGCACCCACACTCGCCCCCGGTGAGCGTATGGCCGCGGTTTACTCACCGGCGTGCCTCGCCGTCGCCTCCCGTGAGCGTGGAGCCGCGAAACGCTCACCGGCTCCCAGATCTGCCAAGGTGGCGTCAAACCCACCTGCGCCAGAAGGGCCTACGGCCGTGATCCGCTTGTCGCCAGAGCCCGATTTTGGCCTATGGCGCCAAGCCAATCCCCCTCTGAGATTCCTCTGGGGCACATCGCCTTGACGCCACTTTGGCGAACTGTTGCGCCCGTTCCCGGAGTCTCTTCCCCGGCCCGCAACACAGTCATCCCCGAACCACCCACCCCCCGTTCAACCCGAAAAATGTCGCCTTCAGAGCGAAAAATGTCGGGTTCGCGGTTTTTCGCTTTTTCTCCGGTTTTTTTGTATATATGTTTGCGGCCGAATTTCATTCTGAATATAGTTTTTTAAGGAGGCAGAAATATGAATAGAGTTCTTTCAATGATAACATTGGCCATGTTCGTTTTATTTCTTCAATCATGTGTAAAGACAACAGAGGCCGTAGTTGGTGAACCGTATTCGCGTATATATAGGGTTGAGGATATAAGCATAGATATTGGGGACGATAGGATTAATATCAACGGCAATCTCGCTGATTACAATGAAGAATATGACTCCGACAGCCGACGATTCTATAAAGCTATCGATACTAACTTGACTTATTCGGGGAAAAGACCCGCTTTAACTTCCGCCACGATGTCCCGGTCATGCTGGTGCGCTGTAGATTGGCGACTGTGTGATGTTGATATAATTACACTTGATGATTACGATGATGCACATAAGGCAGGTTCTTCTATTAACGATTTATGTCAGGTCTGGTACGAGTATAAGCATTCATACATATTAAGACCATTGGAAGATCTGACTTATGGCACAGCAATGCTCACAGATTACTACCCATACAGTTGGAGTAGTACTACTGTTGGTGGGTTTAGCATATGTCTATTCAAAAGATCAGAAGATAATCACCCTAAGAAAGAATATCCTGAGTATAAAAAATTTGCATATCAGAGGAATAATACGACCCCTTTCCCGCCGGTAGAAGTCCGTATCACCGACGCTTTCGGCCGCGAATTCATAAAGAGTGTGGAATAATAAGCAACAAAAAGTTTATACAGCGGAGCTGACCTAGCGTGGCGGCTCCGCTTTTTTTGCATTGCATACCTGCATTACCTGTCCAGCAATTCCTGCAGCTGCTTCTTCTTTTCCTGGCTGATGGGGAATGTTATGCCAGAGTAAGGCTCTGCAAGTGTAAGGGTGTTTTCGCGACTATCGCCACGTGATAGCTTTGCAATGCTGCCTATGTTCACTATGGCCTGGCGGTTGATGCGCAGGAATGTCTCAGGTGGCAAGCTCTCGGCCAAATCTGTGATGGAGTAGTTTACTATCCCGGCCTGACCGTTGTCCAAAAAGGCACTTGTCACGCCTTTTTCCGTCGTTATATAGCTTATTCTGGACACAGGCCAGATGCTGGTTTCTCGGCCGACATGAAGCAGGATACGCTGGCGGTAGCGGACGCTGCGGCTGAGGATTTCTTCTGTGATGGCCCTAATGACAGCGTTATCTATTCTGGCGGTGCGGGATTCGCATTTGAGAAGTGTCACCTCCAGCGTCTTTTCTGTGACGGGCTTTAGGAGGTAATCCACGCAATGAAAGTCAAATGCCTTGAGCGCATATTCGTTATAGGCGGTGGTAAAGACAATCATCGCCTCAGTCTTAACGCTCTCGAATATCGTGAAAGACAGGCCGTCGTCTATCCTTATGTCGGAGAAGATTATATCCAGGTCCGGGTGCGATTCTATCATCCGGCGCGAGTCGCTTATGTTGGTGGTCACACCCACTATTTCTGCCTCCGGCCGCAACTTCTTCAGCAGCGCTTTCATCGCGGCTGCAATATGAGCCTCATCCTCAATAATCAATACTTTCATCTTTCAGGTCCTCCTCATACATAATCGGAAGTGTGACGGTGAAGGTTGCACCGTCGTTCAACACTGTCACCGGCTTGCCGCACAGCATGAGATACCTATCCCTGAGTGTGGCCAGTCCGGTGCCAGTGGTGCGGCTTTCGCCTGCTATAGGTAAAATGTTGTTGGATACTACTATGTAGTCCCCGTCTTTCTTTATCTCAATGCGCAGGGTGTCATCTTTGCCGTGCCGGTTATGCTTTACGGCGTTCTCTATCAGGCCCTCAATGGCCGCAGGACTGGCATAGCCGTGAATAGCGGAGAGCGAGGCATCTATGATCACACTGACGCCGCTGTAGCGGTACTTTAGCAGCTCAATGTAATCGCCCGCAAACGCGAGTTCGTCTTTTAGCGAAACGATGTCCCTGGCTCCGTTTGTAACCAGATATCTGTACATACTGGAGAAATCAACCACAAAGGCGCCCGCATCTTCCGGTGATGTTTTGATGAGGCTGGCGAGCGTACTCAAGCTATTGAAAACGAAGTGATTGTCGGTCTGAAGCGACAGGTTTTTCAATTGCGCTTTCAGGCGGATATTCTCCTCTTCCTTGAGTTTGCGCTCCGCCTCAAGGTGAGCATCCATCTCGTCTCGATAGCGGTTGATAAGGAAGATGACCAAATAGGCTGTGGTCAGCACTGAGAGACTAAGATAATCCGTAAAGGCTATCTGCGCGAAGATGCGCTCTTTTGCGGGGTATAATTGCCGGTAGAGAAGGCCCATCATCACCGATGAGAAGCCGTTGAGCACTGCCAGAATCATCACCTGGATAATGAGGTTCTTAAGATTCTTCTCCTTGTCCCAGAAAAAGCGGACGATGCCTTTGATGTACAGCAAGGATATCTCCAGCAGAATCGTAGTCTCTACAAGCTGTTCGCCGAACTGTTTGAGCAATTCCAGCACCAGAGCTTTACCGTGAAGCGTGGAATACTCCGGATAGTCCACGATAACCCACAGCACCCAGCTGAAAACCACGGCCAGGGCTATCAGTCCGAGATGCCGCATGTGCATCTCGCGCCTGGTGGTCTTATATGTGTTGAAAATGTTGATGCCCATTGCGCACTGCTCCTGTCGGACAAATATACCGTTTTTGTCAGCCCCGTACAAACCCGGAGATTTCCGCACCCCGCGAAGGCAACATTTTTCGCGCTGAAGGCGACATTTTTCGGGTTGAAACGGCGGGCAGGATCTTGAAATATCGACTGCCAGATTCAGGCAACGTCACATCAGCAGCAACATTCAAAAAACGTGAGGCTGCCAAAACGGGCTGCCCCACGTTAGCAAATATGTAAGGATGCATCTATTTTACCAGCGTCTTCCAACTAGTCTCGTATGGATCACTATATATCCTCTCATAGCGATAATGTACCGGGCCGGTCACAAAGCGCTGCGAATTAAAGTCATAAAAAGTGGTAATAATTGTATAATCAAGGACATTATTACCAAGCTGATTGATATTGACATCCTTATTTCCCGGCAACTGTACATAGCTAAGGCCCAAATCTTCGACAACCGGTCGAGATATGCGGATATCACCATTAGTGTCAATGGAATACGTAAAATAAAAATAAAAGAAATCTGTCGTTAGCCCAGGTATATAAGTATCTGACGATTCCTCGTAGAATAGGCCTTGGTGAGGGACTTGCACGTAGATATAGTCCGAAGGTGTATCAAACCCATTTATATCAGTTATCCTTACGGGTATCCTTTTCAGAGCTATATCGGCCATGGTTATGCTCTCTACTTCACTCATTAGGTCTCGCCCTACAACTCCATCGTTGTTGATATCTATAGCCATAGGGTGCATCCATTCTGCAACAGTGCACTTGTACCACCCAATAATGTCCTTTGAATAGTACTTGGCAGAACCAATGTGTTCCCCACATGAGCATAGTACAGCGGCGAGAAAAACAAATATGAACCTTTTCATTTCCGTGTTCTAGTAATCTAGCCGCAAACATATATACAAAAAACCCTGAGAAAAAGCGAAAAACCGCGAACCCGACATTTTTCGCTCTGAAGGCGACATTTTTCGGATTGAAGGTGTTTTTGGGGGCTCGGGGATGATTGTGTTGCGGGTCGGGGAAGAGACTCCGGGAACGGTCGCAACAAAGGGGGCGAATGACGGCACCAGTTTTAATAATTCGGCAATTATAATTGTATTTTGCCGAATTATTTATATATTGCACCCGAAATGAAAAACGAAGCGATGCACTTAGGAAGCGAAATAGAGTGTCTGCTTGCGCAAGGCCGGGAGCTGTGCACAGAAGATTTTATGTCTGTGTGCGGCGACAAACCTGCTGCAACCGTGTACTCCAAGATTCGCGCTCTCTGCCTGGCCGGGCGCGTTTCCAGGGTCGGCCGAGGCAGGTATATTCCCGTGCACAAACCTAAATATCTGCCGGACATCACACCTTGGATGCGTGAAGTTAACGATTTGCTGATAGACGAATGTATCGGCATTGACCATTGCCTGTGTGAAAGGGATGCAAATCTGTATATAGAGACCTACAAAGGCGACATTCCCAGAATAGTCGAATGTCTTGATTCACATGGATACAAAGTTGTGGACAAGCATTCTGCAGAACAATTTCCGGCACGTATTGAAGGGTACATAATTGTTGGCCCGCGAGTGACAGAAGCGCCGTTGATTGAAGAAGGAGACATCGTGCTCCCGTCATTGGAGAAAGATTTGGTGGACCTGCTTTGCCGCAAGAATGTGTCAGAGGATTATCTTAAACGTCACTACCAGAAGATGATGGAAGTGTATCCTGTCAATCGCAACAAATTGAACCGTTATGCGGCAAGGCGCGGCGTTTGCGAAGAATTGCACCATCGCCTGTCTTCGCTTGATATGCACCGAATTGAAATGTTCTCAAAAATTCAGGGTTTCCTGTCGTCAACTCCTGTGGTTAAGGCGTGGGTATTCGGCTCTTTTGCCCGAGGGGAAGAGAATGATTCAAGTGATCTGGATCTGCTTGTGGATTACGACCGCCAGGCGCACGTATCGCTGCTGGATATTATAAGATATAAGCTTGATATGGAGCGCTCTATCGGGCGAGAGGTTGACCTTGTCACTAATGGTTCACTCAAGCCATTCGCAATCCCATCCGCAGAACGGGACAAGTATCTGATTTATGCGAGATAAAGTCAATGACACCGCCCGGCTGGAGCTGATGAAAGAAGCTGTCGCCAACATAGAAGAATTCCTCTCGGGGGTGAACTCCAGCGAAGATTTTACATCAAACAAGTTATTGTGCCACGCCGTCATCTATAATCTTCAGTGCATTGGAGAAGGCTCCTATATGCTCTCAAGGGCCTTCGTGGCAGCGCATCCCGAGATTGATTGGGAAGCAATAGCGGGATTAAGGCATATTCTTGTCCACGACTACTACAATGTGGATATGAATACAATATGGGAGATCCTCAAGAAAGACCTTCCTATGCTCAAGGAATATTTGATGTCAAATCAATTTGCCTGATAAGTTCTTCGCCACGTTGGCGTTAAGCATATTGCAAAAAAAGCGGAGCCGCCACGATAGGCCAGCTCCGCTGTATAAACTTTTTGTTGCTTATTATTCCACCCGCTTTATGAATTCGCGGCCGAAAGAGTCGGTGATACGAACCTCGACAGCTGGAAAGTTCGTTAGATCCTTGCTGTCATAGTCGCGTTTCTTATAGTGCGGATACTCTGCTCTCGGTGGTATTTTATCTGCAGAAGAATGTAACTCGATTTTAAGTATTTCGTGGTGACCCTTATTCCAAGGATCGTAGTCTGTGAGCATTAACGGATTGAGATAGACATCTTTGAGAGGGCCGATGATATCGCTATGCTTATATTCATACCATAGCTCACAAAGATCCATAAGTGATGATCCGGCAGGGTGAGCTGCATCAAAATCCTCAAGCGTAATAACATCCATCTTCGAAATCCGCCAGTCTACGGCAGACAAGACGGGGCGATAACCTCCGTTAAAAGCCGTATATGGCACTTTCCCCGTAAAACAGAGCGAAGTATCCACACTGCTGTAGAAAGATCTGCTTTCGGCATCGAAAGCTTCATCTTTCTCACCTATCAGCGGGCGGATAAATAACTGATGAAAAATAATCTCAGCATTAATGTCTTCGACGCGGTATATGGCCTCATATGGGTCATTTTCCACCTTTTCATATTGTGGAATGCATGATGAGGCAAAGATTGCTACGCACCCGATGGCAGCAAATAATTGTATGATTCTACTATTCATATTTCTGTCTTCTTAAAAAACTATATTCAGAATGAAACTCGGCCGCAAACATATATACAAATAATCCGGAGAAAAAGCGAAAAACCGCGAACCCGACATTTTTCGCTCTGAAGGCGACATTTTTCGGGTTGAAGGAGATTTAGGGGGGGGCCGGGGATGACTGTGTTGCGGGCCGGGGAAGAGACTCCGGGAACAGTCGCAACAGTTCGGCGAAACGGCGCGAAAGCAAAACGGCCGCAGGCGGTAAGCTATTTCGTGCGAAGGTGTTATATTTGCGCCCCTTTTGCATTTGAGAGGAGTATGAAGAAGATATTGAAAGTAATGATGATGACGGCGGTGGCGGCGCTCGTGTCGCTGACAGCCAAGGCGCAGAAGGTCACGGTGAGCGGCTATATCAGCGATGCCGGCAGTGGCGAGATGCTCATCGGCGCTGGCGTGGTGTATAACAACCCCGACCCTAAAGCCCCCCTGGTGGGCGCGGTGGCCAACAATTACGGATTCTATACCCTGAGTCTCCCCGCCGGGGAGCGTTCGCTGACCTGGTCTTATATAGGTTATGCCGAACAGACCCAGACAATAGACTTGAGGCGCGACACGGTGATAAACATCGCCCTCAGCCCTTCGGCCGCCATAAAGGAGGCGGTGGTAACGGCCCGTAAGGAGGCAGGTATCAACTCTACGAACACCGGCGCGGTGGAGGTGCCGGAGTATGCACTGGAGAGTATGCCGGCCCTGTTCGGGGAGAAGGATGTGCTCAAGTCGCTTCAGTATCTGCCGGGCGTTCAGGGCGGAACTACCGGCACTTCCGGCATTTATGTGCGCGGCGGCGGCCCCGACGAGAACTTGATTCTGCTGGACGACATACCCCTTTACAACGTGAGTCATATGCTGGGCATCTTCTCGGTGTTCACCCCCGAGGCGGTCAAGAAGGTGACCCTGTTCAAGGGCTCTTTCCCCGCCCGCTACGGCGGCCGCCTGTCGTCGGTGATAGACGTGCGCACCAACGACGGCAATGCGAAAGAGACTCACGGCCTTGTCAGCGTGGGAATGCTCTCGGACCGCTTCCATCTGGAGGGCCCGATTGTATATGGACAGACATCCTACAGCATAAGCGCCCGCGTGCTGCACACCTTCCTGTTCACGCCGCTGCTCAAGCTCAAGGACGTGCCGGCCAACTACTATTTCTACGACATGAACGGCAAGATAACCCACCGGTTTGTCAATGGCGACCGCCTGATTGCCACCGTCTATCACGGCCGCGACCGCTTTCTGATGCGCACCGATGATGGTTATGGCTACGATTATGGCGATGGGGGCGGCTCACAAAGCTGGATAGACAACTACAAGGGCACCGACAAAGATGTAATCCGCAGGGAAACCGCCAAAATGAATCTGGACTGGGGCAACACCGTGGCGGCCCTGCGCTGGAACCACGCCTTCGGCAGCAAGTTGTTTGCCAATACGACCCTGGCCTACAATCACTACGAGATGGACGTCGATGTTGCAAGCGATCTCTATCATAAAGAGAAGGAAGAACAGACGCGGGAGATAATGGGAGTTACCTACGACTCGGGCATAAACGACATCGACTTCAAGATAGACTTTGACTATAATCCTGTCCCCGAGCATCTTGTCAAGTTCGGAGCGGAATATGTCTATCACAATTTCCGCCCCCAGACCGCCACGCTCTCTCAAAAGCAGACCGAAGGCGAAAAGACCTGGATAGACACCACCATGAATATGGCCTCCGGCAAGCCGCTGCCTGGCCACGAGGTTAACCTCTATGTAGAGGACGACTTTGTGATAGGGCAGAGGCTGTCCTTTAACCCCGGCCTGCACCTGGGCGTCTTCAACACCCAGGGCAAGACCTACGCATCCCTGCAGCCGCGCTTCTCGGGCAGGGTCGATGTCGGCGGCGGGGTCAGCATAAAGGCCTCCTACGCCCGTATGTCGCAATATGTGCATCTGCTCTCGTCCACCGACATATCGCTCCCCACCGACCTCTGGGTGCCCATCACCCGCGACATCAAGCCCGAAATTGCCGACCAGGTTTCGCTGGGAACCTACTGGAAAGGCGCCGGCGGCTGGGAAATCTCGCTGGAAGGCTATTATAAGGCAATGAATAATGTGCTGGAGTACAAAGACGGTATGTCCGTGCTGATTACCTCCACCGGCTGGGAAGACAAGGTGGCGATGGGGCGTGGCCGCGCCTACGGAATGGAGTTTTTCGTGCAGAAGACTATGGGCGCCACCACCGGCTGGCTGGGCTATACGCTGGCCAAGAGCGAACGCTGCTTCCCCGACGGGACCATCAACCGCGGGGCCTGGTTCCCCTTCAAATACGATCGCCGGCACGATATAAGCCTGGTGGTCAATCACAAGTTCTCGAACCGCATAGACATCTCCGGCAGCTGGAAGTTCTTCACCGGCGGCGTCACGACCCTGTCCACCCGTAGGTTTGCGGTAATTTCTCCGGAATACTATTCGCAGATACCGACTTATGTCACCTCGCGCGGCAACTACCGGCTGCCGCCTTCGCACACCCTGAATCTGGGCATCAATTTCCGCAAGCAAAAGCGCCACGGCGAGAGAATCTGGAACATAAGTATCTATAATGTGTACAACAATATGAACCCGGATTTTGTCTATACGGAAAATATCACAAAATGGGACGAAGGCCACACTCAAAAGCGTGAGGGCCTCGGTGTCAAGAAGGTGACGGTGCTGCCCATACTCCCATCTTTCAGCTATACTTATAAATTCTGACGGATATGAAAAAGACCATATATGCCGCACTGGCCACCCTGCTGACTCTCACTTCCTGCGAAAACGACGTGGAGATTCTCTGGCGAGACACCAACAATCCTGTGCTGGTGCTGTGTGCGCAGCTAAAGCAAGACGAAACGCGCCATCGCGTGCAGATTTATTGCAGCGAAGGCGCCGGTTGCAATTATTTGGAAGATGCCCGCCTGAGCTACAGCGTGAACGGGTCGGCGCCCGTGACCATAGAATATGGAGACTATGGCTATGTGTTCGATGCGGACTTAAAGCCGGGTGACAAAATCGCCCTGCAGGCCAGCTGGCGCGACCTTAGAGCCAGTGCAGAAGCCATTGTGCCGCAAAGCGCTGCCGAAATCACCGCTGTCGAAACAAAGCGGGAAATGGACAACAGCACCCCCGACTATGTCGGGAAGCAGCCCGTCACAAAATATGCTATAAGCGTTCGTGACCAAGCCGGCCAGAAAGACTACTATATGCTCGCCGCTTATCAGCTGGCCCGGAAACTGGATGCGGACGGCAATACCCTGGCGAGCATACGGGGTCCTATTCACCTTGACGGCAGCAAAGACAAACTGCTCAATCCCATAGGCGACCAGGCCTCGGAATTTTTGAGCATCTCGAATTATTTCAATCTCTTTTCAGACGAGATGTTCGCGGGCGGCACCTGCACGCTCAATGTAGAACAGGGCTATGCTATCCGCTACAATGACTGGAACGACTTCTTTGCCAATCTGGAAGACGGCGACCTCTATGCCATAGACACCGTGATCCAGGTGTATTCCATCAGCTTTGACGAATTCATGTATGTCAAAGCCCAAGACGGGGACGGAATCGATCTGGAATTTATGACAGAACCTGTCATATATCCGGAAAACGTTTCCGGCGGCCTGGGCTTCGTGACGGTGATGACCCCTGCGTCGTGGACCATTCCCGGAGAAGTCCTCTCTTGGGAAGCCACGCTTTACACGGGGGAATAAAGCCTATTTGTTTTTCTTCTTTGCCTTGGCGGGAGCGTCGTTGCTGCCGTAGTCCTTTACCCATACCTGGCGTTCGAACGCCTGGTCCAGGGATATCCATGTCTCGGTGCTCTTGATGCCGTCGATGTTCTGGATGGTGTTGATGAGCACCTTCATGAGGTGTTCGTTGTCGAAGCAGTAGAGCTTGAGCATGAGGGCGTGGACGCCGGTGATGAAGTGGCATTCCACAACCTCGGGGAGCTTCTTGAGCTCTTCTACGACGTGGGGATACTCGTTGGCGCTGGACAGTGTGACGCCTATGTAGCAGCACACATTGAGCCCCAGTGCCTGCGGCTTAACGAGCAGACGGCTGCCGGTGATGATGCCCATGTTCTCCATCTTCTTGACTCTCTGATGTATGGCAGCGCCGGAAATGCCGCACTCCCTGGAAATTTCGAGGTAAGGCATACGCGCATTCTTGACCAGGAATGCTAGGATTTTGAGGTCGGTGGCATCTAATTGGTGCCCTTCTGTGGTGATAGGCATAGTTATTTGTTTTGAGAGTTAATTATTTTCATGCATTCTTCTGCCGAAAGCTTCTCCGGGTCGAGCTTTTTGGGAATCTTGTAATTCTTGCCGCCATGCTTGATGTAGGGGCCGAAGCGGCCGACTCTGATCTCGATGTCCTGCTCGGGGAAGGCTGCGATATGCGAGGCGGCTTCCTGGCTGCGCCGGGTGCGGATGACCTCGGCGGCCTCATCTTCGGTGATGCTGTACGGCGAGAGGTTCTTCGGCAGGGAATAGAACTTGCCGCCATGCTTGATGTAGGGGCCGAAGCGGCCTATGGCGGCCACGATCTCGGCATCTTCGAACATGCCGACCTTGCGGGGGAGGTCAAACAGCTTGAGGGCCTCTTCGAGGGTGATATTCTCTATCAGCTGGCCCTTCTTCATGCCGGCGTACTGCTTGTCGGGGTCGTCGTTGGCGCCCTTCTGCACGATGGGGCTGAAGCGGCCCATGCGCGCGATGACGGGCTTGCCGCTGGCCGGGTCGGTGCCTATGACACGCTCGGCGTGGGTGTATTCGCGGTCTTCCATCTTGGCCTTGACGGTGGCGTGGAAGGGCGTGTAAAACTCGCTGATGACCTCGTTCCAGACCTTGTGGCCCTTGGCGATGTCGTCGAAATCCTCTTCTACCTTGGCAGTGAAGTTATAGTCCAGGATGTCGGGGAAATTGGCCTCCAGATAGTCTGTGACCACCATACCGATGTTTTCCGGCAGGAGTTTCTTCTTTTCCTTGCCTATGGTTTCCACGGCGGTGGCGCTGCTTATCACCTCTCCCTTGAGGGTGAGGGTGGTGCACTGGCGCTGCACGCCCGGCACATCGCCCTTGACCACATATCCGCGCTTGATGATGGTGGATATGGTGGGGGAGTAGGTCGAGGGGCGGCCTATGCCCAGCTCTTCGAGCTTCTTGACCAGGGTGGCCTCGCTGTAGTGCTGGGGGCCCTGGGTCAGGCGCTCCTTGGCGGTGATGTCTATGTTCTGCATCGGGCAGCCGACCTCGAGCTCGGGCAGCGATGCCGCCAGGGACTCTTCGGGCTCGTCGTCGCGGCCTTCTATGTAAACCTTCAGGAAACCGTCGAAGAGTACTTTCTCGGCCTCCATCACGAATTTCTCTTCTATCTTGTCGCCGAGAATGTCCACGCTGGTCTTCTCTATGCGGGCGTCGGCCATCTGGCTGGCGATGGTGCGCTTCCAGATGAGCTCGTAGAGGCGTTTTTCTGCCGCCGTGCCTTCTATAGAGGTGTTCTGGATGTAGGTGGGGCGGATGGCCTCATGGGCTTCCTGGGCGCCTTTGCTGCGGGTGTGATACTGGCGCACATGGGAATACTCGGCCCCGTAATGCTCCGAGATAAACTCTTTTGCGGTGCTGATGGCCAGCGAAGACAGGTTCACGGAGTCGGTACGCATGTAGGTGATAAGACCGCGCTCGTAAAGGCCCTGGGCCACCTGCATGGTGGCGCTCACGGAAAAGCCCAGCTTGCGGGCGGCTTCCTGCTGCAGCACGCTGGTGGTGAACGGCGCCGCCGGGGTCCGGGTGCCGGTCTTCTTTTCTATGTTGCCGACGCGGAAATTGCAGCCGATGCACTTTTTAAGGAAACCTTCAGCCTCGGCCTCGGTGGCAAACTTGCGGTCCAGGGTGCCGTGCAGATGGCTGCGGTTGCCCTTGGCGATAAAGGTGCCGTCAACCTTGAAGTAAGGTTTAAAATCGTAAGCTGCGATCTCGCGGGCCCGGTCTACGATGAGGCGCACGGCCACCGACTGTACGCGGCCGGCGGACAGGTTCCCCTGCACCTTGCGCCAGAGTATGGGCGAGAGCTCGAAGCCGACCAGGCGGTCCAGCACACGGCGGGCCTGCTGGGCCATCACCAGGTCCATGTCTATGTCGCGCGGATTCTCCAAGGCGTTGAGAATGGCGCTTTTGGTAATCTCGTGAAAGGCGATGCGCTTGCTCTTGGACTTGTCCAGGCCCAGAGTGTCGCTGATGTGCCAGGCTATGGCTTCCCCCTCGCGGTCTTCATCGGAAGCCAGCCACACCATGTCGGCTTTCTCTGCCGATTTCTTGAGGTCGGCAACAATTTTTTTCTTGTCCGGCGACACTTCGTATTTTGGCGCAAAGCCGTGGTCCACGTCTATGCCATTGTTGTTTTTGGGCAAATCGCGGATATGGCCCTGACTCGACTTGACTACAAAATCCTTCCCCAGAAAACCCTGGATGGTTTTCGCTTTGTGCGGGGACTCCACTATCACCAAATTTTCTCCCATATCAGTCCATTATTATTTTAGTGTGGCAAAGTAAAGGATTTATTTCTACATTTGCCAAAACTTCTCAAATGAAAGATAAAACTCGCAAAACAATTATAAAGTGGTGGTGGATTCTTTTGGTCGCCCCCTTCGTGCTCATAGGCTTCTGGCTGCTCCTGGTCGCCCTGTTTGCCAAAATCCCGTCTTTCGAGGAGTTGGAAAACCACAAGAGCAATCTGGCCACCGAGCTTATCAGCTGCGACGGCCGCGTGCTGAGCACCTATCACATCGAGAACCGGACCTTCGCTTCTTTTGAAGACCTGCCGCAGTGTCTGATAGACGCGGCGGTGGCCACCGAAGACGCCCGCTTCTACAAGCATTCCGGCATCGATTTCCGCGGCCTGGCCCGCGTGGCGGTCAAGACGCTGGCCATGCGTGAGAGCTCTGCGGGCGGCGGCAGCACCATCACCCAGCAGCTGGCCAAGACGCTCTATCCGCGGTCCGAGAGCTATCCGCACTTCCCGGGCGCCAAGGTCATCCACATGGTCAACATCAAGTTCAGGGAGTGGATCACAGCCGTCAAGTTGGAGCGCAACTACACCAAGAACGAGATTATCACCATGTATATGAATGCCGTGTTCTTCGGCAGCAACGCCTACGGCATCAATACCGCGGCCCGCACCTTCTTCGACAAGCACCCCAGCGAGCTCACGGCAGAAGAGAGCGCCTGCCTTGTGGGCATGATCAACAAGCCCACCCGCTACAACCCGGCCCTGAATTACGACCAGTCGATGGCCCGCCGCAACCTGATTCTGTCGCGCATGCGCCAGCACGGCTATCTGACCAAGCACGAGTGCGACTCGCTGCAGCAGCTGGACATTGTGCTCAAATACGAGCGGCAGGACCACAACACCGGCCTGGCCCCCTATCTGAGGGATATGCTCCGCCGCACCATGAACGCAACCAAGCCCAAGCGCAGCGACTATCGCAACTGGGTAGATTATCAGGTGGATTCCACCGCCTGGGTAGATGACCCGCTGTATGGCTGGCTCAACAAGAACACCAAGCCGGACGGCACCAAATACAATCTGGACAAGGACGGCCTGAGGATATATACCACCATCGACAGCCGTATGCAGCGTTATGCCGAACAGGCTGTGCGCCAGCATCTTGGCAAGGATTTGCAGCCGACCTTCGACCGCGAGCTGCGCGGCAAGCGCAACCGCCCCTTCTCCAACGACATCCCGCAGGACGTGATAAACAGCGCCATGAATCAGGCCCGCCGCTGGAGCGACCGCTGGATGGGGATGAAAAAGCAGGGCATATCGGAAAAGGAAATCCTCAAGAGCTTCGATACGCCGGTGCAGATGAATGTCTTTGCCTGGAACAGGCAGGGCAGCATAGACACCGTGATGACGCCCAACGACTCCATACGCTACTACAAGTCCTTCCTGAGGGCTGCGCTGATGGCCGTGGAGCCCAACACGGGCAAGGTCAAGGCCTATGTGGGCGGTCCCGACTACCGCTATTTCAAATACGACAACGTGCGGCAGGGCCGCCGTCAGGTGGGCTCTACCATAAAGCCATATCTCTATACCCTGGCCATGCAGGAAGGCTATTCTCCCTGCGACAGGGTGGCCAACATACCCTATACCTTCGAGATAGGCAACACCACCTGGACCCCCCGCAGCACCGACAGGGCGGAGTGGATAGGCCAGACGGTCACCCTCAAGTGGGGCCTGGCGCACTCGTCCAACAATATCTCGGCCTTTCTGATGAAGCAGTTCGGCCCGGAGGCCATGATAGAGATGTGCCGTAAGATGGGCATCAGCAGCTATCTGGAGCCCGTGTACTCGCTCTGCGTGGGTTCGTGCGACATATCCGTGTTCGAGATGGTGTCTGCCTACAACACCTACCCCTCGCGGGGCGTGTATATCACCAGCATGTTCGTAGATAAGATAGAGGACAGCCAGGGTAACCTGCTGACCACTTTCGCCCCCCACAAGAAGGAGGCCCTGAGCGCCCAGACAGCCTATCTGATGGTTAATCTGATGCAGGGCGTGGTGAACGAGGGCACCGGCACCCGCCTCAAGTGGAAATACGGCATACAGGGTGCCGCCGGCAAGACCGGTACCACCAACGACAACTCCGACGGCTGGTTCATAGGCTATGTGCCCAGGCTCACCGCCGGCGTATGGGTGGGCGCAGAGGACCGTCAGGTCCACTTCGAGAGCACCCGGCTGGGCGGCGGCAGCAATATGGCACTGCCTATCTGGGGCCTGTTCATGCAGAAGGTCATGGCCGACAAGAGCATCGGCATAAGCAACGGCGAGCAGTTCGTGCCTCCGGCAGGCTGGGATATGGACCTCAGCTGCGCTTCCGGCGGCGAAAACCTCTCTTGGGGTGAGTCCGAGGGCGGCTATGACGAAGAGAATGATTATTTCGATTAAAGTGTAGTTTTTGAAGTGAAAAAGAATGTTGCAGTAATTTACGGCGGTCCGTCTTCGGAGCGCCCGATTTCAATCTTGAGCGGCAGATATGCCGCTTCTGTTATCGATAGGGAAAGATATAATGTATTCGAGGTGCTCTTCAACCCCGACAGCTGGCAGCTGGTAGAGTGGGAAGGCGAGACCATGAAGGTGCTAGGGGAGGTGGATAAAGGCGACTTCTCCTGCGCCGGCGTCAAGTTTGACGTGGCCTGCATCATGATTCACGGCATCCCCGGAGAGAACGGCCTGCTGCAGGGCTACTTTGAGATGATGGGCGTGCCCGTGACCACCTGCTCTTCTTTCGTGTGCACCATCGCCTTCAACAAATATTCCTGCAAGCGGCTTCTGGCAGACACGGGCGTGAAGATGGCCGCCGACGTGTTCCTGCGCCGCGGCCAGCAATACGATGCAGAAGATATCGTGGCCAAGCTGGGCCTGCCGGTATTTGTGAAACCGTCCGACGGCGGCAGCAGTTTTGGCGTGACCAAGGTCAAGGACCCCTCGCTGCTGCCCGCAGCCATAGACTATGCCTTTGGTGAGGGCGATACCATCCTGATAGAGAAGGCTATAGTCGGCCGCGAGCTGACCCAGGCCATCTATATGGACGGCGGCGAGCCGGTGGCCCTGCCCATCACGGAGATTGTCACCACCAACGAGTATTTCGATTACGACGCCAAATACAACGGCAAGAGCGAGGAGCTTTGCCCCGCGCCCATATCAGAAGAGCTGGCAGGCCAGATAACGGCCTGCACCAAAAAGATTTACACTCATCTTGGCGGCACTGGCCTGATACGCATAGACTATATCGCCGGCAGCGAAGGCGTATATTTCCTGGAGATCAACGCCACCCCCGGCATGACGCGCATGAGCCTGGTGCCCAAGATGGTGCGTGCCTCCGGACGCAATATGACAGAGTTCTTCACGGCCCTTATAGAAAACGCGCTGCGCAAATGACACTCAAGGAGCACATAGACGCCATTGCCGCTTCTCTGGAACCGCTGTACGAGCCCAGGGAGGCGCGCTCGATTGCCATCCGCGCCGTCACCAGCCTGCTGTCAGTGCCGGACTACAAGCATCTGAGCGAGCCGGACACCGTGGTAGATGACGCCAAAGGGCAGCTGCTGGCCGAGGCGGCCGAGCGCCTGGCAAAGGGCGAGCCGCTGCAATATGTGCTGGGCTACACCTGGTTCGCGGGTCTGCGCATCAAGGTCGGCCCCGGGGTGCTGATTCCGCGCCCGGAGACGGAGCAGCTCTACGAGCTTGCGGCCGAGGACTGCGACAGGCTGATGCAGGAAAGCCAGGACGACAATTTCTCCATCCTGGACATCTGCACCGGCAGCGGCTGCCTGGCCTATGCCTTTGCCAGCGAGTTTCCCGAGGCGCAGGTGTTCGGCTGCGACATCAGCGACGCCGCCCTCAAGATAGCCTGCCGCCAGAGGGTCAAGCTGCAGGGCGCGCGCCCCGTGCTGTTCCAGGCCGACGTGCTGGCCGCTCCGCCGGCAGGCCTGCCCAAATTCGACCTCATAGTGAGCAATCCGCCGTATGTGATGGAGTCGGAGAGGGCGCAGATGGAGCCCAACGTGCTGGACTGGGAGCCGGAGCAGGCGCTTTTTGTGCCGGACAGTGACCCGCTGCGCTTCTACCGCGCCATCGCGCTCTGGGCAGATGGGCTGCTCAAGGACGGCGGCAGCCTCTGGCTGGAGATAAACGCCTCTCTTGCAGCCGAAACGGCAGCGCTCTTTACCGGCGCGGCCGTAATCCAGGACATCAATGGCAAAGACCGCTTCATTGTGGTAAAAAAATAGATTATGGCAAAAGAGAAAACCGTTTGGTACTGTACTTCCTGCGGCAACGAGAGCCCCAAATGGATGGGCCGTTGCCCGGCATGCGGCGAGTGGAACACGATGGTGGAGGAGCCGAAAAGGGAAAGGAAATCCTCTGCTGCCACCCGTAGCAGGGCGTTCGTGGCCACCGAGTCCGACGCCCGGCCCATGTCTCTCGACGAGATTTCCCTCACCAGCGAGAACCGCTTCTCGATAGGCCTGGCAGAGGTGGACCGCCTGCTGGGCGGCGGCCTGGTAGAGGGTTCGATGATACTGCTGGGCGGCGAGCCCGGCATAGGCAAGTCCACCCTGGCCCTGCAGATCCCGCTCGGCTGCCCCAATCTCAAGACGCTCTATGTCTCGGGCGAGGAGAGTCCGCGGCAGATAAAGATGCGCGCCCAGCGCCTGGGCGGCGATTCTTCGCACTGCAGCATCCTGTCGGAGACAATATTGGAGAATATCCTGGAGCAGGCGGCCGCCGTGGCTCCAGACCTGCTGGTGGTGGATTCCATACAGACCATCTACTCCGACGCCCTGGACTCGTCTGCCGGCAGCGTGTCGCAGGTGCGCGAATGCGCCGCCCGCCTGCTGCGCTACGCCAAGGAGAGCGGCACGCCGGTGATTCTCATAGGCCACATCACCAAAGACGGCACCATCGCCGGGCCCAAGGTGCTGGAGCACATAGTGGATGTGGTGCTGCAGTTCGAGGGCGACACCCGCGGCGCCTACCGCCTGCTGCGCAGCATCAAGAACCGCTTCGGCAGCACTTCGGAGCTGGCGGTGTTCGAGATGACCGGCGAGGGCCTGCGCCAGGTGCTGAACCCGTCGGAAATACTCATCCCCATGCATCAGGACGATCTGAGCGGCATAGCCATCGCCTCCGTGATGGACGGCACGCGGCCTTTCATGCTGGAGATACAGGCGCTGGTGAGCACGGCGGCCTACGGTATGCCGCAGCGCAACGCCAACGGCTTCGACGCCCGCCGCATGAACATGCTGCTGGCGGTGCTGGAGAAGCGGGCCGGCTTCAAGCTGGCCGCCAAGGACGTTTTCCTGAATGTGGCCGGCGGCCTGCGCGTGACCGATCCCGCCTGCGACATGGCCGTGGCCGTGGCCATCCTGGCCAGCAACTTCGACCTGAGCGTGCCCCTTACCAGCTGCTTCTGCGCAGAGATCGGCCTCAGCGGAGAGCTGCGCCCGGTGAGTCAGGTGCAGCGCCGCATTGCAGAGGCTAAGAAGATAGGTTTCAAGAAGATATACATATCATCCTTCAATAAGGAAGGCTCTTTTTCCGAGACTGGCATTGAAGTTGTACCTGTAGCCGACATACCTGCCCTTTGCAGGCTTGTGTTCAAGTAGATATGACTTTTTTGCGACATATCCGGCTGCGCGCGGCGCTCTTTGTGCTTGCCCTTCTGGCGGCTTTCGGGCCTGCCTTCGGCCAGGCGCGTACGCAGGGACGACCCCAGGATCAGATTCTCAAATATGAGATCGACTCCCGCGGCGACACCATCTATGTCGATGAAATCCGGCCGGCCCGCATCCACCCCAAGAAATATCTTTCCAAGCGGGAGTGGCGCGCCCGTGCCCGCCGTGTGCACAATTTCAGCAAGGCGTACCCCTACGCGCTGTTCATAGCCCAGACCATACGCGAGACCGACAGTCTCTTTGCGGCGCGCAACTACAACGAGCGCCAGCAGGAAAAGTATCTGCAGAGCATCAAAGACGAGCTTCTGAACGACTTTGAGCCGCTGTTCAAGCAGCTCACGCTGAGTCAGGGACTGATGATGATACGCCTGATAGACCGTGAGGTGGGCATGCCGCCCTACGACATCATCAAGAAGTATCTCGGCCGTGTGAATGCCGGCTTCTGGCAGGGCGTGGCCAAGCTGTTCAAGGGCAATATCAAGCAGCGCTACGAGCCGGAGGGCGAAGATGCCGACCTGGAGCAGCTGTGCAAGGCCTGGAACTACGGGGAGTTCGACGAGCTGTACGAGTTCCTGTTCGGGCGTCCGCGCCCCGAGATTGTCATCCCGGAGAAGTTCCGCGAGCCGTATTACAAGTCGCTGGAGAAAAACAAGGAAAGGGGCCGCGCCGCTCGCAAGAAAGAGAAACGCAAATCATCTATATTCAAATAATTAATAACTTATGAAAAAGACACTTATTATTTGCGCTATGGCGCTGATGTCATTTATGGCAGTCGCTCAGGACAATGCAGTGCGTCTGTACGCCCACCGCGGCGGCCGCGCAGAATTTGACGAGAACACCCAGTCCGCTTTCGACGGGGCCTACAAGGCCGGTTTCCGCGGTTTCGAGACCGACATCCGCATGACCAGCGACGGCGAGCTGGTGCTGCTGCACGACAGCTCCCTGGACCGCGCCACCAACGGCAAGGGCAATGTGGAGACCTCCAAGGCCAAACAGATCAAGAATCTCAAGGTCGGCAAGAGCAGAGTGCTCTTCCTGGAAGACCTGCTCAAATGGATAGAGAAGAAGGGCGACATCGAGTATTTCGAGTTCGAGATCAAGAGCGACGCCGCACTCTATTCCGACGAGGCTGTCAAGGAGATGTGCGAGGCTGTTTATCACAGGGTTATGGCCGTCAAGCCCATTGGCGCCACCTTTGTGATATCTTCCTTCGACCCCAGGCCTCTGGAGTATCTTGCAAAGAGTTTCCCCACCGCAGAGCTGATGCTCATCACCAATGAGCCGGTGAACAACACCACCATAGATAAGGCCGTCGACCTGGGCGTAGGCCGCCTTGCAGGCCGCATAGACGGCACCTGCTACAATGCTGTGGAAAAGGCCCATAAAGAGGGTCTCAAGGTCAACCTCTGGCCCACCGAAGACATCAACGGCATCATCCTCGGCATCAGCCTGGGCGCCGACAATGTTTGCACCGACATCCCCGCCGCCGCCAAGAAGGCCTTCAACAAGAACCTTCCCTGGTACACCATCGAGTACTAACTCATATAATTAATATGTCACCAGCAGCAGCCCCAGTTTTTCCGGGGCTGCTTTTTTTACGTCCGTCAAGTTTGGTCGCAAAGCGCGGATTGTGCCGGTGAGTGCAAGTGTGTAAATGATTGAATAAGTGAAAAATCGCTGTCAAAAAATTTGGTCGAAAAATGCAAAAAAAATGCAGAAATAATTTGGCAGTTTGAAGAATTTGTCTACCTTTGCAATCCCTTATTCCGGCACCAGCGCCATTAAGGGATTGATTAACAGATACTTAGAAATTATTTAAATAACAAGACAATGTTACAACCTAAGAAAACCAAATTTAGAAGGCAGCAGAAAGGCCGTATGAAAGGTAACGCGGGCAGGGGCAACCAACTCGCTTTCGGTTCATTTGGTCTTAAGACTCTTGAGAGCTGCTGGCTCACCGGTCAGCAGATCGAGGCAGCCCGCCAGGCTATTGCACGTCATATGAAACGTGAGGGTAATCTCTGGATCCGCGTGTTCCCGGACAAGCCCTACACCAAGAAACCTGCAGAGGTCCGTATGGGTAAAGGTAAAGGTAACCCCGAGGGCTTCGTGGCTCCCATCACTCCCGGTCGCATAATCTTCGAGGCAGAAGGCGTTCCTGCACAGGTCGCTAAAGAGGCTTTGGAGCTTGGCGCACAGAAACTCCCTATTTCTTGCAAGTTCATTGTAAGAAGAGACTTTGTTGAATCAATGAATTAAAGAGAATAGAAATGAAAGCTAAAGAAATTCGCGAGATGTCGCTCCAGGATCTCCGTGAAAGAATCGAGACCGAAAAGCAGAATCTTTCTGTTACCAAAATGAACCACGTCATCTCTCCGCTGGACAATACTTCGGTGATTGCTAAATCGCGCCGCGATATCGCCCGTATGATTACTATTCTCCAAGAGAGGGAAAAAGCAGAATCAGCAAAATAAATAGATTTGACTTATGGAAAGAAATCTTCGTAAAGAGAGAGTCGGGATCGTGGTTAGCAACAAAATGGACAAGTCTATTGTCGTTGCTGTCAAGACCAAAGAGAAACATCCCATTTACGGCAAGTTCGTAAACAAGACTACCAAGTTCGTCGCTCAGGACGACAAGAACGAGTGCAGCGAAGGCGATAAGGTACGCATCATGGAGACCCGTCCCCTTAGCAAGACCAAACGCTGGAGATTAGTAGAAATCGTAGAAAAAGTTAAGTAATATGATACAGCAGGAAACACGTTTATTAGTAGCTGACAACAGCGGTGCAAAAGAGGTTCTTTGCATCCGCGTGCTCGGGGGAACCCGTCACCGCTACGCAAGTGTAGGCGACAAGATAGTTGTGGCTGTGAAGAGCGCCATCCCCGGTGGCAACACCAAGAAGGGTACCGTGTCCAACGCAGTCGTAGTCCGCACCAAGAAGGAAATCCGCCGTCCCGACGGTTCTTACATCCGTTTTGACGACAATGCTTGTGTATTGCTCACCAAAGCCGGCGAGGTTGTCGGAACCCGTATCTTCGGTCCCGTTGCCCGCGAGCTTCGTGAGAATTATATGAAAATCGTTTCACTTGCCCCTGAGGTAATTTAATTAACAGCGATTATGAAGAAGTTACATATTAAGAAAGGTGATACGGTTTATGTAAATGCCGGCAACGACAAGGGCAAAACCGGTCAGGTGCTTGAGGTTCTTAAAGACAAGGACCGCGCTATCGTAGAAGGCATCAATATGGTGAGCAAACACACCAAACCCAATGCACAGCACCCTCAGGGTGGTATTATCAAACAGGAAGCTGGCATACACATCTCCAACCTTCAGGTTGTGGATCCCGTCAAGGGCGGTCCCACCAGGATCGGTCGCCGTGTAGGTAAAAACGGCAAGCTTGTACGCTACGCTAAAAAATCTGGGGAGGAACTCAAATAATGGCAACTAAGAAAGCAGCAGCTGCTCAGGCAGCACCCGTGAACACAGGTTACATTCCCTCTCTCCGCACCAAATATAAAGAGGAGATTGTGGGCAACCTGATGAAGGAATTCTCTTACACCACTGTAATGCAGGTTCCCAAGCTGGTCAAGATCACCCTCAACGAAGGTGTGGGCCAGGCTACCCAGGATAAGAAGATGGTTGAGGTCGCTCAGGAAGAGCTCACCGCAATCACCGGCCAGAAAGCGGTTCAGACCGTTTCCCGCAAGGATATTTCCAACTTCAAGCTGCGTCGCGGCATGCCCATCGGCGCAAAGGTCACTCTCCGTGGCAACACTATGTATGAGTTCCTCGAGAGGCTCATCGCCGTTTCCCTGCCCCGTATCCGCGACTTCAAGGGTATCGCAGAGAACTTTGACGGCCGTGGCAACTACACTCTCGGTATCAAGGAGCAGATCATTTTCCCCGAGATTGACATTGACAAGATCGTGAAGGTTATGGGTATGGAGATCACTTTCGTGACCACCGCCAAGACCGACCAGGAAGCTTACGCTCTCCTTCGCGAATTTGGTTTACCGTTTAAAAACATCAAGAAATAACTAGATATGGCAAAGGAATCAATGAAAGCACGCGAGGTTAAGCGCGCAAAATTAATTGCCAAATACGCAGAGAAACGTGCAGCCCTCAAAGCCGCTGGCGACTGGGCCGCTCTCGACAAGCTCCCCAAGAACTCGAGCCCCTGCCGTAAGCACAATCGTTGCTCTATCACCGGCCGTCCGAAAGGATATATGCGCCAGTTTGGCATCAGCCGTATTCAGTTCCGTGAGATGGCTTCCAAGGGCCTCATTCCGGGCGTGAAGAAAGCAAGCTGGTAAACAAGAATACATATAATTAATAATAACAATTAGGATATCGGGCGCCGCAGCAGGCGTCGCTATCAAAAAAAGAAATTAGAAATGACTGATCCAATTGCAGATTTGCTGACGAGAATTCGCAATGCTTACGCAGCAGGCCACAAGACCGTAGAGGTTCCCGCTTCAAAGCTCAAAGGCGAAATCGTTCGCGTATTGCACGAGAAGGGTTACATTCTCGCGTACAAGGTGGTAGAAGGCACTCCTTCCAACACCATCAAAATCGCTCTCAAGTATCACCCCGCAACCAAGACCGCGGCCATCAAGAAGATTGTCCGCGTGAGCCGTCCGGGTCTGCGCCGCTACACCGGTGCCGATGATATGCCCAGAGTACTTAACGGAATGGGTATCGCTATCATCTCCACTTCCAAGGGTGTCATCACCGACAAGGAAGCTAAAGAGATGAACGTAGGCGGTGAGGTTCTCTGCTACGTTTATTAATGCCCAATTGCTAATAATTTAAATAATACAATAATGTCACGAATCGGAAAATTACCTGTACACCTACCCGCCGGCGTATCCGTTGAGGTTACAAAGGACAACGTGGTCAAGGTTAAAGGCCCTCACGGCGAGATGTCCCAGAAAGTGGATCCCGACATCGAAGTCAAGATTGAGGGAAACGAACTCACACTGTCCCGTCCGACAGACCAGCCCCGCCATCGCTCTATGCACGGTCTCTACCGCGCACTCATCGCGAATATGGTGACTGGCTGCCACGAGATGTTCACCATTAAACAGGAGCTGGTCGGCGTTGGTTACCGCGTTGATGTCCAGGGCCAGATGCTTACATTCAGCCTTGGTTATTCCCACGATATCCAGTTCCAGCTTCCCAAGGAGGTCAAGGCAGAGGCCGAGGCCGTTAAGAAGGGTGCAAACCCGGTATTGGTTCTCAAAAGCGCTGATAAGCAACTGCTTGGTCAGGTGGCTCACAAGATCCGTTCATTCCGCAAGCCTGAACCGTACAAGGGTAAGGGTATCAAGTTTGTGGGCGAACAGCTTCGTCGTAAGGCCGGTAAGTCTGCTGCAGCTAAATAACAGGAGGATTGAATTATGATGACTAAACAAGAAAGAAGACAAAGAGTCCACTACCGCATCCGCAAAGTCGTTAACGGTACTCCCGAGCGCCCCCGTATGGTAGTGTTCAGAAGCAATAAGCAGATCTATGTCCAGGTTGTAGACGACACCAAGGGTGTCACCCTGGCTTCGGCATCCTCTCTCGAGAAGGCTCTCGCAGATCAGTGCAAGGGCAAGTCCGGCATCGAGGCTGCCAAGGTTGTAGGCGGCTGCATCGCGCAGCGCGCTCTTGAAAAAGGTATCAGCACCGTGTCTTTCGACCGCGGAGGTTACCTTTATCACGGCAGAGTTAAAAGTTTGGCAGACGCTGCCCGCGAGGGTGGTCTTAAATTCTAAGCGCTATGGCAGATATCAATACCAAGAAAGTTAAGACAGTCGACCTGGAACTTAAGGACAGACTGGTAGCGGTTCAGAGAGTGACCAAGGTTACCAAGGGTGGCCGTCACTTCAGCTTCGCTGCAATCGTCGTAGTAGGCGACGAAAATGGTGTCGTAGGTTATGGCCTTGGAAAAGCCAACGAGGTTACCACAGCCATCTCCAAGGGCATCGAGGATGCAAAGAAGAATCTCGTGAAGATCCCTCTGAGCAAGCAGACAATCCCCCACGAGCAGGCAGCCAAGTTTGGCGGTGCCCGCGTGTTTATGAAACCCGCAGCTCCCGGTACCGGTGTTAAGGCCGGTGGTGCGATGCGTGCAGTGTTCGAGGCAGTGGGTGTTCACGATGTCATTGCAAAAAGTAAAGGTTCATCCAACCCCCACAACCTGGTGAAAGCCACCGTTGCGGCTCTGTGCGAAATGCGCGACGCCTACACTGTAGCAGGTCTTCGCGGTATTCCTATGGAAAGGGTATTTAACGGTTAAGGAGATCTGAACTATGGCAAAAGTAAAAGTTACCCAAATTAAAAGTACAGCCAGCGCAACCGAGCGTCAGCAGGCCAATATGCGCGCCCTGGGCATTCACAGAATGCACGAGACCGTAGAGATCGAGCTCACCCCGGTTACTGCAGGTATGATAGAAAAGGTTCGTCATCTTGTAAAAGTTGAAGAAGTAAAATAGGGAGAAGACAGCACTATGAAACTTAACAATCTTAAACCCGCAGCAGGTTCTGTAAAGAGCGAGAAACGCATCGGCCGCGGCCAGGGTTCCGGTTATGGCGGAACAGCTACCCGTGGTAACAAGGGTGCGCAGGCACGCAGCGGTTATTCACATAAGATCGGATTCGAAGGCGGTCAGATGCCTATCCAGCGTCGTCTTCCGAAATTCGGCTTCAAGAACCCCACAAGAGTAGAATTTGCAGTAGTCAACGTAGCGGCTCTCCAGGCACTCAGCGAGAAGACCGGTTCCACCACCATCTCTATCGATGATATGGTAGTAGGCGGTCTGGTTCGTCCCGGTATGCCCGTCAAGGTCCTCGGAAACGGCGACCTCACCGCAAAGTTGGATGTAACCGCACACGCTTTCTCCAAGAGCGCAATCGCAAAGATTGAGGCTAAGGAAGGCACAACAACCGTTCTTTAAAGACTATGGCAAATTTTGTTCAGACTATAAAGAATATCTGGAAGATTGAAGAGCTCCGCAAGAGGATCCTCTATACCATCGCCCTGATAGCAGTATACCGTCTCGGTTGCTACATTGTGATTCCCGGTATAGACGCCTCCCAGCTCGCCAATCTCCAACAGCAGTCATCCGAGGGCCTGCTCGGCCTTATGAATATGTTCTCGGGTGGTGCGTTCGGTAACGCCTCGGTGTTCGCACTGGGCGTTATGCCTTATATTTCTGCGTCCATCGTCATCCAGCTTCTGGGTGTGATGTTCCCGTTCTTCCAGCGCCTCCAGCGCGAGGGTGAGAGCGGCCACAGAAAAATGAATCAGTACACCAGGTATCTCACTATCCTGATTATCGCCATCCAGGGCCCCGCTTACATCGCAAACCTCCGCGCACAGCTTCCCGCAAGCGCATTCCTGGTTCAGATGGGCAGCGGCTGGTACGCCTTCATAGCAACCCTCATCCTTCTGGGCGGTTCTATGTTCGTGATGTGGCTTGGTGAGAGAATCACCGACCGCGGTATCGGCAACGGTATCTCCCTGATAATTATGATAGGTATCATTGCACGCCTTCCCCAGGCACTCTACCTCGAGCTTATGGAGAAGTTCTCCAAGACCACCGGCGGTATCCTTATGTTTATCGTTGAGCTTGTAGTTCTCTTCTTCGTGTTCGTGGCCACCATCGCCCTGGTACAGGCTGTCCGCAAGGTTCCCGTACAGTATGCAAAGCGCGTAGTCGGCGGCAAGATGTACGGCGGCGTGAAGAACAACATCCCCCTGAAGGTCAATGCTGCAGGCGTTATGCCTATCATCTTTGCCCAGGCGATGATGCTCATCCCTCTGCTGTTCACCCGCTTCGACGTTACCAAGGGCCTTGCAGCCGTGCTTAACAACCCGGTAGGATTCTGGTACAACTTCATCTTCGCAGTTATGGTGATCATATTCACCTACTTCTACACAGCGGTGACCATCAACCCCACCAATATGTCTGAAGATCTCAAGAAGAACGGCGGTTTCATCCCCGGCGTTAAGCCCGGCAAGAAGACTGCTGAATATCTTGATGCGATTATGTCCCGCATAACCCTTCCCGGCTCTTTCTTCCTGGCGCTTGTGGCCATTTTGCCCGCATTCGCACAGCTGCTCGGAGTCAACAACCAGTTTGCACACTTCTACGGCGGCACTTCCCTGCTGATTCTCGTGGGTGTGGTTCTGGATACTCTCCAGCACATTGAGAGCCACCTGCTTATGCGTCACTACGACGGACTTATGAAGACCGGTCGTCTTCAGGGCCGTTCAGGAATGTAACATTCTTATAAAGAACGTAAGATAGTTATGATCAAAGTCAGAACCGAAGAAGAAATCGCGCTGCTTAGAGAGAATGCAATACTTGTCTCTAAGACGCTTGCCGAAGTTGGCAGGCACATCGCGCCCGGGGTCAAGACCAAGGATCTTGACGCGCTGGCTGCGGAGTTTATCCGCGACCACGGCGCAGAGCCCGGCTTCTTGGGTTATGGCGGATATCCGTACTCCCTCTGCATCTCAGTCAACGAATACGTCGTGCACGGCTTCCCCTCAGAATATGAGCTCAAAGAAGGCGACATCGTGTCTGTGGACTGCGGTACGGTTTACAAGGGATACTACGGAGACTCGGCCTATACTTTTGGATGCGGAGAGCTTAGTGCGGCTGACCGGCATTTGCTGGATACTACTAAGGCCTCCCTGTTCAAAGGTATCGAAGCCGCCAAGGCGGGCTCCCGCACGGGCGACATCGGATACGCGGTTCAGAGCTATTGCGAAGAGCGCGGTTTTTCGGTGGTACGCGAGTTGGTGGGCCACGGTATCGGACGCACTATGCACGAAAGCCCCGAGGTGCCCAACTACGGGCGCCGCGGCCACGGGGTCAAGCTCCCCGAGGGTTCGGTGATCTGCATAGAGCCTATGATCAACCAGGGCGTCAAGGAAGTTTATCTTGACGACGACGGCTGGGGTGTTTACACCGCCGACCACAAAAAGTCGGCTCATTTTGAAATGACGGTCGTGGTGCGCAAGGGCGCTGCCGAGAGACTGACTACCTACGACTTTATCGAGAATAATAAATAATAATCAATATCAACGGAAACAACAACTTATGCCAAAACAATCAGCAATAGAAAAGGATGGTACCATCATTGAGGCTTTGTCAAACGCTATGTTCCGCGTAGAGCTTGACAACGGCCACGTCATCATAGCCCACATTTCGGGCAAGATGCGTATGCACTACATCAAGATATTGCCGGGAGACAAGGTAAAGGTAGAGATGTCTCCGTATGATTTGACCAAAGGAAGAATTTCCTTCAGATATAAATAACATTAAATACTTCAAACAAAATGAAAGTTAAGACTTCCATCAAAAAGCGTAGTGACGATTGCAAGATCGTTAAGCGTAAAGGCCGCTTGTATGTTATTTGCAAGAAGAATCCGAAATTCAAAATGCGTCAAGCATAATTTTTAACCGAACAAACAATAAAGTAAAGATAAATTATGGCACGTATAGCCGGAGTTGACTTACCAAAAAACAAGCGCGGAGTTATAGGTCTGACCTATATCTACGGAATTGGTCGCAGTTCCTCCCAGAAGATCCTCGGTGAGCTCGGCATTGACGAGAACATAAAGGTCAAGGATTGGAACGACGAGCAGATTGCAGCAATCCGTGGTAAGATTGCTGAAGAGTACAAGATCGAGGGCGAGCTTCGCTCTTCGGTTCAGATGAACATCAAACGACTGATGGATATCGGTTGCTATCGCGGCATCCGC